>DASTBN010000367.1:0-8149 GCA_035712045.1 Pseudonocardiaceae bacterium | reverse complement strand
CTCCGGTGCCGGTGTCCCAGATCCGGGCGGTGCAGTCGTTCGAAGCTGTGGCCAATTGCCGACCGTCCGGTGACCATGCCACGCACCCGACCCACTCCTCGTGGCCGCGCAGCACTGCGAGTTCCTGCCCGGTGTCGGCGTTCCAGATCCGGGCGGTGCGATCGTCTGACCCGGTGGCCAGCCATCCGCCGTCCGGCGACCACGCCACCCCCCATACTTCATCGTCGTGGCGGCGCAGCACTGCGATTTCGACGCCGGTGTCGGTGTTCCAGATCCGGGCGGTCCGGTCACGCGATGCGGTGGCTAGTCGCCGACCGTCCGGTGACCACGCCACCGCCTGAACGTCATTGTGGTGGCCGTGTAATACCGCGATTTCGACGCCGGTGTCGGTGTCCCAGATCCGGGCGGTCCGGTCTTTCGACGCGGTGACTAACCGCTGTCCGTCCGGTGACCAGGCCACCGCACGAACCTGGTCGTTGTGGCTGTGCAGCCCTGCGAGTTCCCATCCGATGTGGGAGTCCCAGATCCGTGCCGTTCCGTCGTCCGAGGCGGAAGCCAGCCGCTGCCCGTCCGGTGACCACGCCACCGACTGAACCCAGCAATTGTGGCCGTAAAACGCCGCTAGTTCGCTATTACCGCGCGTATCCCAAATCCGGGCGGTCCGGTCGCTCGACGCGGTGGCCAGCAGCTGACTGTCTGGTGACCAAGCCACCCCCCGTACCCAGCCATTGTGCCCGCGTAGCGTCACAAGTTGGCATCCGCTGTCGGCGTCCCAGATCCGGGCGGTCCGGTCGGTTGATGCGGTGGCGAGTTGTCGCCCGTCTGGTGACCATGCCACTCCCCAAATCTCCATGTCGTGGCCGCGCAGCACTGCGAGCTCACCTCCCCGGGCGCTGTCCCAGATCCGGACCGTCCGATCGTTCGATCCGGTGGCCAATCGTCGGCCGTCTGGTGAGCACACCACCGCCTGAACCGCATCTTCGTGGCCGCGCAGCACTGCGAGTTCGCTGCCGTATGTGCTATCCCAGATCCGGGCTGTCCGATCATGCGATCCGGTGGCCAGCCGTCCGTCTGGTGACCATGCCAGGCCCCGTACCTCAGCCTCATGGCCGTGGAGCACCGTGACTACCCTGCCGCTGCCGGTGTCCCAGATCCGGACTGTCTGGTCGCGTGATCCTGTGGCCAGCCGTCCGTCTGGTGACCATGCCAGGCCCCGCACCTCAGCCTCATGGCCGTGGAGCACCGTGACTACCGCGCCGCTGCCGGTGTCCCAAATCCGGACCGTCCGGTCATCTGATCCTGTGGCCAGTCGCCGTCCGTCTGGCGACCAGGCCATCCCGTAAATCTCATCGTCGTGACCGCGTAACACCAGTAGCGCAGCGCCGCTGCCGGCGTCCCAGATCCGGACGGTCCGGTCGCTCGACGCTGTGGCGAGTCGCCGTCCATCCGGTGACCACGCCACCCCGTGAATCCGATCGTCGTGACCACGGAGCACGACCCGCACCATGGACGCGACTGACGCGGCAGCCATCGCCCGGAGAGCAAGCGATGTGGGGGCGCACTCTTCGAAAGCGGCGAGCGCTAATACCAGGCTGTAGTCGGGGTCATGGTCGAGCGCCGAGAGTGCCTGGCGTGCGATGGTCTCGGAGAGGCGTTCCATTGTCGCGCGGTCGGCGCGGTTAGAACAGGCGAGGAACTCTGTCACCAGGTTGAGGTCGTCGACGACTTTGCCGTCGACGCTGGCCCGGTGCTGGGCAGCTCTGAGGCGTTCGTCGCGGAGCAGGTAGGAGTCTTGCCGGCCGGAGTTGTCCCAGTCTCGGGCCCAGCGTTCCAGGTCGGCGCGCCAGCGGAGTTGGTCTGCGGAGGCCTCGATGGCTTGCTGCAGGGGTGCCCAGTGCCGGAACAGCGCCTCGTGCGCCACTTCGAGAATGGCGTCGTCACCGGCTTCATCACTAGCCAGCAGCCGGGCGGCGATGAACGCCTCGGCGATGTGCCACTGCTCGTCGGTCAGTGTGCCGCGGGGCACCCGGCGGCGGGTGGGCTCGTTCTCGCCGATCGTGACGAACTTCAGCAGCGTCGAGAGCACCAGCCCATCCGTGTCACCGAGCTCGGCGGCGACCTTGTCCGCTTGCCGGGTCAGCATCCCGGTGACGCCGCCGAGGCGCTGGTAGGCATCTCCGGTCAGCACACCACCCCGCCCCGCGGTCAGGCACAGTTCCTGCAACGCATAGGCCAGCAACGGCAGCGCATCCCCGCCGCCGGCCTCGGCCGCCATCCGCTGCGGCAGGGCCGGCGGGTCAAAGGTCAGTCCCGCCCGCCGGGCTGGTTGCTCGATCACCTCGACCAGCGCCGCATGACCCAGCGTTCCCACCGCGAACGGATCACGGAACAGCCGGGCCTGCCCAGTGCCCAGGAACGCGGTCAGGAACTCCGACCGCATGATCATGATGATCCACAGCCGCAGGTCAGCATCCAGCGCCCGCGCCAGCAGGCCGAGAAAGGCGTCGCGCTCGACGAGTCCGGAGAGGGTGATCAGCTCCTCAGCCTGATCGACGATCACCAGGACCGGGGCGTTCGGGCGACGGGCAGCGGCGCGTAGCCCATCGGCAAAGCGTGCCGAGGGCATGCCATCGGATGCGGGATGTCCCACTGCCTCCAGGCTGCGCGCGAGGCTGCGCAGGGGCTGATCCCCGGGCAGCACCGGTGGTGCCACG
Organism: Pseudonocardiaceae bacterium; assembly: GCA_035712045.1. Classification (GTDB taxonomy): domain Bacteria; phylum Actinomycetota; class Actinomycetes; order Mycobacteriales; family Pseudonocardiaceae. The sequence goes on along the minus strand of DASTBN010000367.1, from coordinate 5,435 downwards.
ATCCAGCTGCCCCGCCGCCTCCGCAGCCGCGGCACCACACCAGCCGCAACCAGCGACGACTTCCCGGCACCCGAAGGGCCGACCACCGCGATCAGCCGGTTGACTCGCTCTGCGGCTACCGGATACAAGCGTTCCAGCAGTTCGGCGATCTCCGTATCGCGGCCGAAGAACACCGCCCAGTCCTGCTCGGTGAACGCCTCCAAACCGGGAAATGGCGACCGATCCGAGCCCCAGGCCGGACGAGCTGACCGTTCCTCGGTCCTGCGCTGCCAGACCATCACCCCGATCATCAGCACCACCGTGGCACCGGCAAGTGGCACCGAGTGCCGCCGGAGGAACTCCAAGCCCCACGGAAGAGGACCCGGGTCATGGTTCAGATTGCCGAGCGCCACCCCGAGCAAGGTCGCCAGCAGGAACGACAGCACCTCAAGCGGCAACGGCGAGCGCTTGCGGGACATGCCCAAGACTCCCAAGTACCCGCCGGGCACGCCAGCTACGTGGCACCACACTCCGCTGATGAGCAGCCGCTCGATCTTGCCTCAGCGGCGGGCTGAGGGGGGCGGCACGACGGGGCCGCAGTCCCCGTCGGGAGCCTCGTCGAGATCGACGATCACCGGGGCGTGGTCGCTGGGGCCGGTGCCCTTGCGGGCGGCGCGATCCACCCAGGCCGCCCGGGTCCGGGGGGCGACGCCGGAACCGGCGAGCACCAGGTCGATGCGCATGCCCCGGTCGGTGTGGAACATGCCGGCGCGATAGTCCCAGTAGGTGAAGATCCGCTCGCCGGGCCAGCGGTCCCGCACCACGTCGCGCAGGCCCAGAGCGGCCACGGCGTCCCGCTCGGGGGGCGTGACGTGGGTGGAGTCGGTGTAGGCGGCCGGGTCGTAGACGTCCTCGTCGGCGGGGGCCACGTTCAGGTCACCACACACCACGCTTACGGCCGGATCACCCGCCGCCACTGTGGCCCGCAGCGCGGCCAGCCAGTCCAGCTTGTAGCGGTAGTGCGGATCGCCCACGCTGCGGCCGTTGGGCACGTACACCGAGCTGACGCGCAACCCGGCGCAGGTCGCGGACACCGCGCGGGCCTCCGGCCCGGAACTGGACCCCACCGGATTGACCGGTTCGTCGAGCAGCCCGGGGACCACGTCGTCCAGGCCGACACGGGAGGCGATCGCAACCCCGTTCCAGCGGCCCTCACCGTGATGCGCCACCGCGTACCCGCGCTCGATCAGCGCGGGCCGCACCAGCTCATCGAAGGCCGCCTCAGGCAGCTTCGTCTCCTGCAGGCACACCACATCGGGTGAACGCGTATCCAGCCACGGCAGTAACCGGGCCATCCGCACCTTCACCGAGTTCACATTCCAGGTAGCCAGCCGCACGCCGCCACGCTATCGGCTCAGCGGGTCGCGGACACCGGCTGCCCGAGGTGGGCGACGCGGGTGACGCGCCGGTGCAGGACGACCTCGCGGAACTGGTGGAGGATGGCGGCCGCGGGGGCGTGCAGCCACTCACCATGGACCGGCAGGCGGATCATCGGGCGGGGGGATCCGGCGCTCGCCAGAAACACCGGCTCGACGTCGAGGTCGGTGAGCGGGACGCTGAGTTCGCCGCTGCGCGGGTCTCGCTGGGCGGCCGCTGGTCCGGCCCAGAGCACCACGGGTGTGATCACTGCTTTACTGTCGGTGACATAGGTGTCGAGTCGGCCGAGGACCGAATCCGCGGGCAGGGAGAGCCCGAGGCCCGGGCCCAGCCGGTCACGGGCGGCTGCGGCTGCGGACTCCCACCGATCGACCCGCACGCCGGGCAGGGCGAGCTGACCGTGTTCGGTGCCCAGGGAACCAACCCGCCGGGTGAGCAGGACCCCGGGCCCATCGGCACCGGAGAAGACGATCACAGCCATGGCCGCGCGCCGGGAGCTCCAGCGCGGGATGCGCCGGCGCCGGAAACGCCGCAGCGCGGCGCGGATCTCCTCGGGAGAGCCAGGAGAGTTCATCGCGTCATGTCCACACCGGCGAACAGGTCACTCTCCCAGCCGTGCGGCCCGGATCCGGGACCGCGCTGCCCGCGGACCAGCTGGTAATGCTCCATCGCGAACTCGGGGGCGTTGACGAACAAGGCGAAGATCCCGTTCTCCAGGTCCACCTGGCTGCGATGCGCGCGCAGCGCGGCGACCTTGGTGCTGAGGTGTTCCCGCCCGTCCACCATGGCGGTGATCTCCTCATCGGGCAGCGAGTTGGGCGGCTCGTCCCCGGGAGACAACGCGCCGACGTCCACCAGCATCTGAATGATGCGGCGGGGCAAGGTCATCCAGTACACCTTGGCCACCTGCCACGGCGCGCCGAACTCGGGTGCGAAACCGGGATCCGCAGCGGGACCCAGCGCGGCCATCGTCACCCGATTGGCCTGGATGTGATCGGGGTGGCCGTACCCGCCGCCGTCGTCGTAGGTCACTACCACCTGCGGGCGCTCCGCGCGCAGGATCTCGACCAGCGCCCGGACCGGCTCGTCGAGCGCGGCGCTGGCGAACGCCCCGGGATGCCCGTTGGCTGGGATCCCGCTGTCCCGCCAGCGGCCCCGCCCGCCCAGCCAGTGGTGCCGCGCGGTGCCCAGCACCTCCAGCGCCTGGGCCAGCTCGGTTTCCCGGTGCTGGGCCAGCCCGTCGGAGCCGGCATCGCGCAGCCCGGCCAGCTCCGGCGCGACGATCTCGCCGAACTCACCGCGGGTGCACGTCACCAGCACCACGGTGGCGCCGCAGTGGGCGTAGCTGGCCATCGTGGCGCCGGTCATCGATGACTCGTCATCGGGGTGGGCATGTACCAGCAGCAACCGACGGTCAGCCATCCGATCACCCTGCCTTTCCTGGCGGTCTCACCCACACGAGCGAGCAGCCCACCAGGGCGACGCTACCCCACGCGGGATGCCACGGCCGGTGGGTCTCGCGGGTTTCTCGCCATGCTGCTGGGTAGCTCGTAGGAAGTAATAACGACCCGGTAACCCGCGCTGAGGTAATCTGCGGGTTACCGCAGATGGGTGCACGTCGTCCCGATGCGTGTACCGAGGTTCATTCGAGACGACGGGAGATGCTCGTGAGCGCTCACCGCCTGCCTTCAGGTTCAAGCCCCGGCAAACAAGGACTCTACGATCCTGAGTACGAGCACGACGCCTGCGGTGTTGCTTTTGTGGCTGATCTCGCCGGACGCCGCGATCACGCCATCGTGCGTAATGCTCTCACAGCACTGCGCAACTTGGAACATCGGGGTGCCCGCGGGGGCGAACCCGACACTGGTGACGGAGCGGGGATCCTGTTTCAGGTACCGGACGGTTTCTTCCGCCAGGTCGTCGACTTCGCGCTGCCCGAGCCGGGGCGCTACGCGGTGGGCACCGCCTTCCTCCCCGCCGATGAGGCCGCCGAGCGGGCGGTGATGGCGGGGATCGAGGCCATCGCGGAGCAGGAGGGCATGCGGGTGCTGGGCTGGCGGGAGCTGCCAGTCAACCCCGAGGGAATCGGGCTGACCGCCCGCTCGGTGATGCCGCGGTTCCGGCAGTTGTTCCTATCGCCGGCGAACCCGGCGGATGACACTGTGGACGGGCTGACGCTGGAGCGGCAGGTGTACTGCGTGCGCAAGCGCGCCGAGCACGCCCACGACGTCTACTTCCCTAGCCTGTCCGGGCGCACCATCGTCTACAAGGGAATGCTCACCGAAGAGCAGCTGGTGAGCTTCTACGAGGACCTCACCGACGAGCGGGTCACCAGCTCGCTGGCGCTGGTGCACTCCCGGTTCTCCACCAACACCTTCCCGTCCTGGCCACTGGCGCATCCGTACCGGTTCGTCTCGCACAACGGTGAGATCAACACCCTGCGCGGTAACCGGAACTGGATGCACGCCCGGGAGAGCATGCTGGCTTCTGACCTGATCCCTGGCGACCTGGAGCGGATCTATCCCATCGTCACCCCCGGGGCCAGCGACTCGGCGTCCTTCGACGAGGTCCTTGAGCTGCTGCACCTCGGCGGGCGCCCGCTGCCGCACGCGGTGCTGATGATGATCCCGGAGGCGTGGGAGAACCACACCGAGATGGACCCGGCCCGGCGCGCCTTCTACGAGTTCCACTCCACCCTGATGGAGCCCTGGGATGGCCCCGCGCTGATCGCGTTCACCGACGGCACGGTGATCGGCGCGGTGCTGGATCGCAACGGCCTGCGCCCGGCCCGGTACTGGGTCACCGAAGACGGCCTGGTCATCCTCGCCAGCGAGGTCGGGGTGCTGGAGATCGACCCCGCCACGGTGGTGCGCAAGGGCCGCCTGGAGCCGGGCCGGATGTTCTTCGCCGACACCGCCGCTGGCCGGATCGTCGGCGACGACGAGATCAAAGGCCAGCTGGCCGCCACGCACCCCTACGCCGAGTGGGTCGCGGCTGGCATGACCCAGCTGGAGAACCTGCCGGAGCGGGCGCGTGAAGTGCACTCCCGCTCCTCCCTGATCCGCCGCCAGCAGTCGATCGGATACACCCAGGAAGAGCTGGCGGTACTGCTGGCGCCGATGGCGATGACCGGCGCCGAGCCGATCGGGTCCATGGGCAACGACGCCCCCCTGGCGCCGTTCTCCGCGCAGTCCCGGCCTTTGTTCGACTACTTCACCCAGCTCTTCGCCCAGGTCACCAACCCCCCGCTGGACGCCATCCGGGAGGAGCTGGTGACCTCGCTGCGGGCCCAGCTCGGAGCCCAGCCCAACCTGCTGGAGGGCGGAGCCGGCTCCTGCCGGCGGTTGGTGCTGCCGTTCCCGGTGCTGGGCAATGTCGATCTCGCCAAGATCATCCATATCAACGATGACGGTGAGCATCCGGAGTACCAGTCCTTCACCGTGAAAGGCCTCTACCAGGTGCACGGTGGCGGGGCGGCGCTGCGGCAGCGGCTGGAGGAGATCTGCGGTGAAGTCTCCACCGCGGTTCGTCATGGAGCCCGGCTGATTGTGCTCTCCGGCCGGGGGGTGGATGCCCGGCAGGCCTCGATTCCCTCGCTGCTGCTCACCGGCGCGGTGCACCACCACCTGGTGCGGGAGAAGACCCGCACCCAGGTGGGCGTGATCGTCGAGGCCGGTGACGTGCGCGAGGTGCACCACGTCGCCACGCTGATCGGCTACGGCGCCGCGGCGGTCAACCCCTACCTCGCGATGGCCACCGTCGAGGACCTCGCGATGCGCGGCGACATCGCGGGCACCGACGCGGAGACCGCGGCCAAGAACCTGGTCAAGTCGCTCGGCAAGGGCGTCCTGAAGGTGATGTCCAAGATGGGCGTCTCCACGGTCGCCTCCTACACCGGCGCGCAGATCTTCGAGGCGGTCGGGCTCTCCCAGACCGTCGTGGACCGGTACTTCACCGGCACCACCTCCAAGCTCGGCGGCGTCGAGCTCGACACGGTCGCCGAGGAGGTCGCCCGGCGG
>DASTBN010000366.1:0-4703 GCA_035712045.1 Pseudonocardiaceae bacterium | reverse complement strand
GTGCAATGGCGGCGTGGACGGTGATCGCTCATCGCGGCTCCCCTCTTGGCGGCATATGCGCGGAGAGTATCTCATAGGGATTCTCCACCTGCGCGTATGCCACTCGCACATATTCCCGGGCCCGTGAGCGGCGCATATGCGCGGCCTTAGTTGGCGATTTTGCCGATCGGGGGGAAGGTATGGGCGTCCAAGGAAGACCCGCGACAGGGGAGGGGGACGGAGTGGTGAGAGGACCGGGAGATGACGACACGGGCACGACGCTCACGCGCAGTCAAGGATACGGCCCCCGACGGGATAGTGGTCGAGGGCGCGGAGCGATACATCTGGGTATTCCCAGAAGGAGACCGGCTGGTACTCGCGATACCGGGCCTGCGCGGTCTCAAATTCAGTGCCCAAGAAGCACGAGCGGTCGGAGAAATGCTAATTCAGACAGCGGATGAGATGACAGAACATCAAAAGCCAGCAGAAGGTGGTGACAGTGGGAGTTCCGAAGAACCTCCGGCTCAGGGCTGAGTTCGGCGAGTGGTTTCCGCTGGGTTTGTATCTGGTGGGGGAGATTCAGGCGGTGACGGAGTATCAGTCGGCGGAGGACCGGGCCCGGAACCGCCCGGTGCGGCCCCGGGTCGATGAGGTGACTGGTTTGCCGTTGTTCCGGGGGACGTTCGCCGATCCGTCGGCGGAGAAGGACCGGGAGAAGTCGGTGACGGTGGAGTTCGCGTGCTGCGCGCATCAGCCGGTGCCTCCCCCTGCGGTGCCGGGTGTGCCGTTCCGGCCGGTGGTGCTGGAGGGCATGACGGTGGCACCCCGGGCGGAGGCCTCCGGGCAGGCCAAGTGGATCACATGGGTGATCCGCGCGGCCGGTATGAGCGCACCGGCGGGAACGGGCGTCGCGAGCACACCCCGGGAGAGAGGGGCTACGCCGTCACCGGCCCCCGGGTCTACGGCTCGGCCGGTGGTGTCCCCGGCCGTGAGCTCGTCCGGGAAGGACGCCGCGGCATGAGCGGGGCAGCGCAGGAGCGGGGGTCCGGGGTGGAGATGCAGGCACCGGTGACGCTGGCGCAGGCCCGGGAGGTGCTGGGTCGTGCCCGGCCGCGTCGGAGTGCGCCGCTGGAGGAGTGGCTGGCGTTTTATCAGCGCGCGGCGGCGGTGTATGCCGAGGTCGCCGAGATTGACCGGGGGCATCACCACGAAGCGCTGGCGGTAGCCGGGCAGGAACGCGAGCGCGCGGAGAAGATCACGATCGTGATGCGGTCCCGGGAGGCCTCCGGTGAGCACTAAGAACACCCCGCTGACCAAGGCGGCTATGGCGGCGGAGGCGAATCCGCCGCAGACGCTGACGCAGGCTCACCAGGAGCTGGTGCGTATCCGGCCGTGCCACAAGGCCTCGTTACAGGTGTGGCTGTCCTATTACCAGTACTCGGTACAGGTATATGAGCAGATCGCCGAGACCGATCCCGGACACGAGGGGGAAGCCCTGTATTGGGCGGACCGAGAGCGTGACCACGCCAGGGACATCGAAGCCCGCATCAGAGTTCTGATACCTGACCAGTGACCCGCGACACGACACGAACCACATTATCACCAGAGGGCGACCTGCCGGAGGGAGGTGAACGGTCGCCGTAACAGAGCGACCACACAGAACAAGTAAGAGAGCGGAAATCAACGCGCCAAGGGTGGTGCGGTAATGCCGCACGCCTTTATCAGGTGAATGGGAGACGTACGCGCAGAAGCGGATCTTCGGCTACCAACCTTTCTCCGCTTCTGCGCTGTCCACCTCTATCAAGGAGTGAACAGTAATGAGAATACGCGCCACGACCGGGCCCGGCGCAAGCCCGCCGCCCGGTTATTACGCGAACAGCGTCGCACCGATCACCGGCATCACCTGTGCCAGGGGCAGGGGTGGCCGGTGTGGACCTCTCCACAATCGCCGCGGTGATCACATGTGAGCAGATCGCCGAGTCCGTGACCGACCTCTACACCGAGTTGCGTGCACTGGGTGTGCGGGGACGGCTTACCCCGCTCGATCCCCGCCTAAGCCGGTCAAGCGCTCGACCCGGCGCCAGCAAGACGCCCCAGATTCGCCCCGCCGGCCGATCGAGAAACGAACGCTGGGCCAGGTGTTCGCCGGGCGTTACCGACCCTCCACATTCCTGACCCTCACCCTGGATTCCTACGGGTGAGTAGACGCTGACGGGGCCGCGATAGACCCGGACCAGTATGACTACCGGCGGGCCGCTCGGGACGCGATCCACTTCCCCGCGCTACCGGACCGGTTCTGGCAGAACACCCGCCGCTGCGTCGGCTGGGACGTCCAATACTTCGGCACCGTCGAACCACAGAAGCGGGGCGCTCCCCATTTCCACGCCGCCCTCCGCAGCACCATCCCGCGCGCCGAGCTGCGAGCGATCAATGCGGCGACTTATCACCAAATTTGGTGGCCGCAGCATGATCAACTCGTCTATAGCGGGGAACGGCTGCCCATCTGGGACACCCGCGCCAAATCATTCACAGACCCCGACACCAGCACACCACTACCAACCTGGGAACAAGCGTGTGAGAAAATCACCGAACCCGCGCACGTGGTCCGCTTCGGTGCCCAGGTGCATATCAAGGGAATTCTCGGTGGCACCGAGGGAGCCGGACGACACATCGGATAAACCGTAAGTCTCTTACTGTGGACTTTGAATCCCAGCTGAGCTGCGATGATAGGGCAATTCAGAGAAAATTCCGCTGTGAGCACATGGCCGATGTGGCCGGTGAAGGCTCTACCCTCCACTTAGGACAGAGCCCTCATCAAACCCGGGGTGGTTCATCGGTGTCACCCTTTTTGGTGGTGAGGAGAGCTCATGGCTAGTGGGACAGCCGCTCGTAGATCGGCCGCAGCAGGGTGCGTCGGGCGATTCGGGTGGCGAGGCTTTGCCGCAGGATGCTCAGCCGGGCAACCAGGCTGAGTGCGGGCGGTTCGGGTGCGGCGCGGGTGGCCAAGACCGCGCCGGCCAAGGCGAAGGAACCGGCGACCGCGGCGTCGATCAGACCGGCGCGCCGCCGCCGCTGATCGAGCACGGCCAGACCGAGCATGGAGACGGCGTGGGCGAGATCGACCTGCACCCCCAGGGCCAGCACGAGGGGGCTCGGGGTCCCGCCGGTGAGAATCCCTTGGATGAGGTGGCGGTACCCCAGCAGCCTGGTCACCGCCCGGGTCAGCGGGTCGGCGCGGTGTCGGGTGTAGAGCCCGGTCACCGGGTCTGGGGTTGCCAGAATCAGGGCCGCGTAGCCGACGCGCAGGGCGGCCAAGGGGTTGCCAGTGCGGCAGAGAGGAGCGGTCCAGCGCCCCGGTGGCGGTGAGGACCGCACCGGGGAACCACTTCGCGGTGGGTCTTGCGTGAAGTGCTCACCCAGGCGACGACGGTCATGTGCTGCCTGCCGGATCGGTCCACGGGCCGGTGAGTCGGGACGCGGTTTCGAGCATCAGGGCGTGGACGAAGGCTTGGGGCAGGTTGCCGCGCAGTTGTCGCTGGGTGACGTCGTACTCCTCGGAGAACAGGCCGGGTGGCCCGCAGGCGGCGCGGTTGCGTTCGAACCAGCGGACCGCCGTGAGGGTGTCGCCCTGTTGGTGGGCGGCCAACGCCATCAAAAAGCCGCAGAGCAGGAATGCCCCCTCGGCCTTCCCTAGCGGGCGCGGGTCCTGGCGGAACCGGTAGACGTAGCCATCCTCGCTCAGGTCTTCCTGTACTGCGTGGTAGGTAGCCACGCAGCGGGGATCGGTGGCGGGCAGCGCGCCTCGGATGGCGGGCAGCAGCAGCGCCCCGTCGACGCGCGGGTCATTCGGGGCGCGCTGCCAGCGTCCGGTCGAGTGCAGGCAGTCGGCGGCGGCATCGGCGAGGATGGTGTCCGCCAGCGCGCTCCATGCGGCGGCGTCGGTGGTGGACGCGCCGCAGGCGGCCATGCCGCGTAGCCCGGTAGCGCAGATCAGCCGGGAGTGTGTCCAGCGTTGGGCTTCGAGCTCCCACACGCCGGCGTCGGGCTGCTGCCAGCGAGCCTCGATCGCGGCGACAGCGGCCTTGACGGCGGGGTAGTGCTCGGAGCCGAGGTGATCGTGCCGGGCCGCCGCAGCGAACAGCAGCAGCGCCTCACCGAACGTGTCGAGCTGGGACTGGGCGTTGACGTGGTTGCCGAGGATGTCGGTGCCGCCGGGATAGCCAGGTAGCTCCAGGGACCGCTGGTCGGGCACTGGTTGCCCGGCGATGGTGTAGGCGGGCATGAGTTGCGGGCCGTCGTCGAGCAGGCGCTGCGCGACGAAGCGCACGGCGTCGTCGAGCAGCGGGTGCGCGCCCTCGGCGGCCACCGCCTGCCCGGCGTAGCACTGGTCCCGGATCCAGACATAGCGGTAGTCGTAGTTGCGGCCCTGCTCGGCCCGTTCGGGCAGGCTCATGGTGGCGGCGGCGACCATGCCGCCGCCGGAGCTGGTCAGCCCGCGCAGCACCGCGTAGGCGTGCCGGGCATCGCGGGGCGCGAGGGTCTGCCTGAGCTCGGGTATTGCCTCCCGCCACGCGGTCTCGGTGGCTCGCCAGGCCACATCGGCATCGACGAGCTGCTCGGGTAAGGGCTGTTCGCTGATTTCCAGCACCAGGTCGTGGTGCTGGCCCTGGGGAACGGTCAACTCGGCCACGAGCAGCTCCCCGCCGCCCTGCGCGCGGCGGACC
>DASTBN010000365.1:0-2931 GCA_035712045.1 Pseudonocardiaceae bacterium | reverse complement strand
GCGGCCTGGGTGCGTTCGTGTGAGGTGATGATGATGGCAACCGAATCCGTCTTCGCGGGCCTGAAGGTCCTCGACGTAGCAAGCTTCATCGCGGGGCCGGCCGCAGCGACCGTGCTCTCCGACTTCGGAGCCGATGTGATCAAGGTTGAGCCGCCGGGAAAGGGCGATCCTCAGCGGATGCTGGGTTCCGTGCCGCCGGCTCCCCGCGCGCACGCGAACTACAGCTGGCACCTGGCCAATCGCAACAAGCGCGGAATGGCGATTGACCTGAAGTCGCCGGGGGGGACCACGATCCTCAAGCGCCTCGTCGAGTGGGCGGACGTGGTCATCACCAACTTCCCGCACGGCACGCGGGAGAAGCTGCACCTGGGCTATGAGGAGGTCTCGGGCTGGAATCCGCGGGTCATCTACGCCGACATCACCGGCTTCGGGGATGCCGGCCCGGACGCCATGCTGCCGGGATTCGATGTGACCGCGTACTGGTCGCGCAGCGGGTTGTTGGCCTCGACCCGCGACGCGGGGGCCCCGCCGACGGTGCCGGTGTTCGGCAGCGGCGACTACATGGCGGCGATCGGCCTCTACTCGGCGATCGTGACCGCCCTGTACCAGCGCGAGCGGACGGGGATGGGGGCGAATGTGGGGACGTCGCTGCTGGCCGAGGGGGTCTGGGCCACGGGAACTCTGGTGGCTGGTGCGCTGGCCGGCGGTAAATCGTTCGGGCTACATGACCGGACCGCGCCGGTGAACCCGCTGATCAACCCCTATCGGTCCGCGGATGGACAGTGGTTCATGCTCGTCGCCGCACCCGCGCATTGGCCGGGGTTGGCGAAGGCCGTCGGGCATCCCGAGCTTCTCAAGGATCCGCGTTTCGCGAACATTGAGGGCTTCGCGAAAAACTCCGCCGTGCTGACCGGGCTACTCGACGCCGAGTTCCGCTCGCAACCACTTGCTCATTGGAAAGAGGTCCTGGACCGGGAGCGCATCACCTACAGCGTCGTTCAAACCCCGGAGGAAACCGCGAAGGATCCGCAGCTACGCGCCAACGACATCGTCGTGCCCTTGGAGGGGGTCAGCGAGCTGGAATACACCGTCAATAGCCCGATCACCCTGCGAGGGGTTTCGAAGGTGCCGGCCAAGCGCGCGCCGGAACTGGGTGAGCACAACGACGAGGTCCTCGCTGACCTCGGATTCAGCACCGAGGAGATCGAAGCGCTTCGCGCCGACGGAGCCATTCCCGGCGCGACGAAACTGGAGGCAGCGCAATGAGCACGACGAGCGAAGCGACCGACCTAGTGCTGCATGAGCGCCACGAGGGCGTGCTGACGATCACGATCAACCGCCCGGCGCAGAAGAACGCGGTCAACCACGAAGTCGCAGTCCAGCTGGCATCGGCGGTGGACCTGCTCGATGCGGATCCCGAGGTGTCGGTGGGCGTTCTCACCGGCGCCGGCGGGGTGTTCAGCGCCGGCATGGACCTGAAGGCCTTCGCGAAGGGGGAGCGGCCGGTGCTGCCTGGCCGGGGATTCGGCGGGCTTACCCGCGCGGCGGTGCGCAAGCCGTTGATCGCAGCGGTCGAGGGCTGGGCGCTGGGCGGGGGCTTCGAGCTGGTGCTGGCCTGCGACCTGATCGTCGCAGCGGACAATGCCCGGTTCGGCTGTCCCGAAGTCACCTGGGGTCTCGTCGCGGCGGAGGGAGGCCTGGTCAGGCTGCCGCACCGCCTGCCGTACCACATCGCCGTCCGGGTACTGCTCACTGGCGAGCCGCTGCCCGCCACCGAAGCCAAGGCCTACGGGCTGGTCAACGAACTGGCCGCACCCGGCGGCGCGCTAGACGCGGCGCATGAGCTGGCACGGCGCGTCGCCAAGAACGCACCGCTAGCGCTGGCGGCCACCAAGGAGGTCCTGCGCGAGACGAAGGGTCTCAAGGACAGTGACGCGTTCCAGCGCCAAGATCAGCTCACGTCCGGGCTGTTCTCTAGCGAGGACGCGCACGAAGGCGCGCTGGCGTTCGCCGAGAAGCGCGCACCCGTCTGGCACGGCCGCTGAGGCCGGTCGCTCCAGGCGCGTCCCCCCACAGCCTGTACTCAACTCCCAGGAGCAGTGACAAGCCATGTCTTCGCATAATCCCGTTCATCGCGTGGCGATCGTCGGCACCGGCACCATCGGGGCTAGTTGGGCGACGCACTATCTCGCTCGAGGCTTTGACGTCACGGCAACCGACCCCGCTCCCCACGCGGAGGCAGCCCTGCGCTCCTACGTCGACGCGGCATGGGAAGCGGCAACCACGCTCGGGCTCTCACCCGGCGCCTCACGCGATCGCCTGAGGTTCACCGCCGACATGCGCCACGCCGTCGCGGACGCTGATCTCGTGCAGGAAAACGCACCCGAGCGCCCGGAGCTGAAGGTCAAGCTGTACGCCGAGATGGACGAGGCCACGCCGCAGGGGGCGATCATCGCATCCAGCTCGTCGGGCATCACGATGAGCGTCATGCAGGCCCAGTGCCAGCATCCCGAGCGAACCGTCATCGGCCATCCGTTCAACCCGCCGCACATCATCCCGCTGGTCGAGGTCGTCGGCGGGGCAAAAACCGCCCCGGAGACCGTCCACGACGCGATGGCGTTCTACGCCTCAATCGGCAAGAAACCGATCCATCTGAAAAAAGAGGTTCCCGGGCATGTCGCCAACCGTCTCCAGGCCGCGCTGTATCGCGAGGTGGTCTACCTGATCGAGCAGGGAGTGCTCGATGTCGCAGACTCCGACGATGCGGTGTCGTGGGGTCCCGGGCTGCGGTGGGGGGTGATGGGACCCAATCTGCTGTGGCATCTCGGCGGCGGCCAGGGCGGCATCCAGCACTTCATGGACACCCTGATGCCGCGCATGGTTGCACAGTGGCAGAGCCTGCGCACCCCGGAATTCACCCCGGAACTCGGG
>DASTBN010000364.1:0-5269 GCA_035712045.1 Pseudonocardiaceae bacterium | reverse complement strand
AGCGGTCAGTGGCACAAACAATCCGTCTATACTGCGGATCAGGTAGTCCTGCGTGGTCAAACCAAGAACAGTGGAGTTGACACCGAAGTAGGCGAAGAACCAGTAGGCGTGCGACCAGCCGAAGTAGAAGAGCAGTGCGGTCAACAACGTTGTCGGAGCTACGATCGATCCGACAATCCGTACCAGTTGCGATAGTCCGGATACTCCCAGGCCAGTCTCTACGGAATCCGGTTCGGCAGCGGGTCTCCTTAGCCGCGAAATGCCCGAGGCGCGCTCGCGAGCAGCGAGGCGGACCCTCTTGCGTGGTCTCACCTTCGACCACGTTTCGACTCTCGAAGCCGGCCCACACTATTTCCTCCCGGTATTAAAATTGGCAGTGACTCCGGCAAAGATTGTTCCAGCCGACCGTCTATTCTCCCTTTTTGCAGGCTATCGTTATCACGCTGTCACGGGGAACCGGGGTTCCAGCGGGGGGGTCGGTGACAACACGGTTGCCAAAGTCCCCAGATTCCCCCTTGGTGAAGCAAGAGTCCGCGTCAATTTCAGGACGATACTTGAGGCAGAGTTCTTCTTTGCCAAGCTTCTCCTTGCACTCCTCCTTGATTCCCGTCTCGATATCAGATACGACGTCTTTATAGGCCCGGCCGATCTGGCCCCACTGAGGAATCCTGAGAGGCGACTCGATCACTGGTTCATTTTTGGGCGAACTAGATGGTGTAGCCCGAACGGCCGACGGGGTTATGGGTGGCGGACTAGGGCTCGCCGATGGCCGGGTAATCACTGATTGACTGGTAGTTCTCGGCGGCCTGGCGATAACGGATTGACTGGTGGTTGCCGCCGCCCTGGTAGTCACTGACTCACTGGTGGTCACTGACTGACCGGTAGTCACTGGCTCACTGGTAGTCACTGGCCCGCTGGAGTTCGGCACCGATTCACTATCAGTTACCTCGGCACCAGTGGGCGCACCGACACTACTTGATTGCGTTGTCGTTTGATCGGACCGGGACTGTTCAGCTGGGGTAGCGACGCAGCCCGGGATAGTTACAAGGAGTATCAGAGCGAACCCGAGGCGTACTGGCGTTCGCAGCGACTCAGACATTCTCAGGCCACTCCCTGGAGACGCGGTTCGTCGACGAATAGAGCGGTGAATCCTCAGATGTGAGATCTGCCGACAGGGAATTAGCGTTACTCCGCCTCGCTCGCGGCGTGGCCCGGTGAGCCGGAAACTTGGCACAGCCTGGTTTCGCGACGAGCAGACGGGCCGGGGCTGGTGAGGGGCGCGTCCACGTACTCCTACGATGTCGACGACGCTCCTGCGGACAAGAGATCCGGGGTACATGGTCAGCGAGGGAATGGATACCGCGATCGAAGGCCGGTCACTCGGCCGGATCGCCTGGGGGCGGCTCAGGCGGGACAAGCTCGCCTTGGCCGGTGGCGGCGTCGTCATTGGCCTGATGCTGGCCGCAGTCTTCGCGCCGGTGATCGTCGCACTGCTCGGGCATCCGCCGCTGGAGTTCCATTACGAGAAGATCGACCCCAACCTGGGGGTCGCGCGCGGCCACTTCGGCGGGATCAGCCCGGATTTCCTGTTCGGCGCTGAGCCGGTCAACGGGCGTGACGTGTTCAGCCGCGTGGTCTACGGCTCGCGGATCTCGCTGCTCATCGCGTTCGCCGCGACGATGCTCTCGGTACTCCTGGGCACCGTGGCGGGTGTGACCGCCGGGTACTTCGGTGGCTGGGCGGACACCCTGATCAGCCGGACGATGGATGTGTTCCTGGCGTTCCCGCTGCTGCTGTTCGCGATCGCGCTAGCCGGTGTGGTGCCAGACCGGGGGTTCGGGCTGAGCGGGGACACCCTGCGGATCGCGTTGCTGGTGTTCATCATCGGCTTCCTGAACTGGCCCTACATCGGCCGGATTGTGCGCGGCCAGGCGCTGTCGCTGCGTGAGCGGGAGTTCATCGACGCCGCGCGCAGCCTCGGCGCGTCCAGCCCGAGGATCCTGCTCACCGAGCTGCTGCCGAATCTCATCGCACCAATCCTGATCTACTCGACCTTGCTGATCCCGGCGAACATCTTGTTCGAGGCGGCGCTGAGCTTCCTCGGTGTCGGGGTCCGGCCGCCAACGCCGACCTGGGGTGGGATGCTCTCTGAGGCGACGCACTGGTTCCAGATCGCACCGAATTTCATGCTCTTCCCCGGGTTGGCGATCTTCCTCACGGTGCTGGCGTTCAACCTGTTCGGCGATGGTCTGCGCGACGCGCTGGATCCGCGCTCGCGCTGAGGGAGACCTAGGGGGAATAACAATGAGAACTCCGCACCGGGGCGCGCTGGCCGCGCTGGCCACCACGCTGGTGCTGGCCGCGTGCGGCGGAGCGGGCGCTAGCGGGCCCGGCCCTACCGCCGGTGGAATCGGCAACCCCTCGGACACGGCGGGCGGCACCCTGCGCTATGCCAACTCCGGTGACTGGGATTCCCTCGACCCCGCCGACACCTACTACGCCTACAGCTGGAACTTCGCCCGCAACTACGGGCGTGCGCTGGTGATGTTCGCCTCGGCGCCGGGCCAGCAGGGCACCACCCTGGTCCCCGATCTCGCCGAGTCCCTGGGCCGTTCCAGCGATGACGCCAGGACCTGGACCTACACCCTGCGTCCCGGCGTCACATTCGAGGACGGCACCCCCGTCACCAGCAAGGACATCAAGTACGCCGTGGAACGCTCGCTGGACAAGACGACCTTCCCGAACGGCCCGACGTACTTCAACGACTTCCTCGACCTGCGGGGCTACACCAGCCCTTACGCCGACCCGGACCCGGACAGGCTCGGCTTGAAGGCGATCGACACCCCGGACGACCGCACGATCACCTTCCACCTGCGCAAGGCGTTCAGCGGTTTCGACTACCTCGCGCAGACCCCGGCCACCATGCCGGTGCCGCGGGCGAAGGACACCGGATCGAAGTACAAGGAGCACGTCGTCTCCACCGGCCCGTACATGTTCACCACCAACGAGCTGGGCAAGCGCTTCACGCTGGTCCGCAACCCGCACTGGAGCCCGGCCACCGACCCCAACCGCCACCCACTGCCCGAGAAGATCACGGTCGATCTGAACGTCAACGCCGACGACGTCGATAACCGGCTCATCTCCGGTGATCTGGACGTCTCGATCGAGGGTTCCGGGGTCGGACCGGCTGCTCAGGGCCGGATTCTCGGCGACGCGGCCCTGCGCGCCAACACCGACTCCGCGCTGGTCGCCCGACTGTGGTACACCGCGATCAACCCCGACGTCGCGCCGCTGGACAACGTGCACTGCCGCAAGGCGGTGCTGTATGCCGCCGACCGCGCCGGCTACCAGCGCGCCTATGGCGGCGACATAGGCGGCGAGATCGCCACGAACGTCCTGCCTCCGGTGATCCCGGGTGCCGTCCAGTTCGACCTCTACCGCTCATCCGGCTACCAGGGCGATACCGCCAAGGCCCGTTCCGAACTCGCCCAATGCGGGCAGCCGGGTGGCTTCACCACGAGCATCTCCTACCGCTCCGAACGGCCTAAGGAGAAGGCCGCCGCCGAGGCGCTGCAGCAGTCCCTGGGCCGGGTCGGGATCAAGCTGGAGATCAAGCCCTACCCGGTGGGCGACTACCTGAAGCTCTACGCCGGTAAGCCGGACTACGCGAAATCCCATGGCCTGGGCCTGATGGTCTACGGCTGGAGCGCGGACTGGCCCGACGGGTTTGGCTTTCTCTCCCAGATCGTGGATAGCCGGGCCATCCACGCCTCCGGCGGCAACTCCAACCTGGGAATCAAGGTCCCGGAAATCGACCGGATGCTCGATCAGGCGCTGGTGACCACGGACGTCGCCGCACGGCAGCGGATCTGGGCGGACATTGACCGGAAGGTGATGGAGGAGGCGCTGATCCTGCCCGGTGTGTGGGCCCGGGGACTGCTGTACCGGCCGCCGAACCTGACCAATGTGTTCATCACCGACGGGTTCCAGATGTTCGACTACCCGGCACTGGGCACCACCCGGAAGTAGCGATGGGTATCTACATCGTGCGGCGGGTGAGTGCGGCCGTGGTCCTGTTGCTGATCGTCACGGCCGCCACATTCGTGATCTTCTTCCTGGTGCCCCGGCTGGCCGGGGCGACCCCGGACGACCTCGCCTCCCGCTACGTCGGCCGGGCCGCCTCTCCCGAGGCCATCCATCAGATCGCGCACAAGCTCGGGTTCACCGACCCGGTCTGGGTGCAGTACGGCCGGTTCCTCACAGGACTGGTGCTCGGTGCGGATTACAGCACCGGCCCCAGCACAATGCACTGCCCGGCGCCGTGCTTCGGCTACTCCTTCCTCACCCAGAACCCGGTGCTTCCCGAGCTGCTCGACCGGCTGCCGGTGACGATCTCCCTGGCCGTCGGCGGGGCCCTGCTCTGGCTGGCCGCCGGGATCTCCACCGGGGTGATCTCCGGGCTGCGCCCGGGCAGTGTGTTCGACCGCGCGTCGATGGGCGTTGCCCTGGCCGGTGTGTCACTGCCGATCTTCTTCACGGGCCTGCTGGCGCTGTCAATCTTCAGTTACGGGCTGGGCGTCACCGCGCCAGGAGGCCATTACGTGCCGATCGGGGAGAATCCGCTGCTCTGGGCGTATAACCTGCTCCTGCCGTGGATCACGCTGGCGTTCCTCTACGCGGCTGGCTACGCGCGGCTGACCAGGGCGGGCATGCTCGACACGATGGGCGAGGACTTCATCCGCACCGCGCGGGCCAAGGGCCTGCCGGAGCGCACGGTGGTGCTCAAGCACGGGCTGCGCTCCGTGCTCACGCCAGTCTTAACGATCTTCGGGCTGGATCTCGGCGTGCTGCTGGGAGGTGCGATCCTGACCGAGAGCACGTACTCGCTGCCGGGAATCGGCAAATACTCGATCGACGCGGTGGTCAGCAACGACCTGCCCAAGATACTCGGGGTGGTGCTGGTCGGCAGCGTCTTCGTCATCAGCGCCAACCTGCTCGTGGACCTGCTCTACGCGGTCGTGGATCCCCGGGTGCGGTCGTAGATGTTCCTGGATGTGCGTGATCTGCGGGTGCACTTCCCGACCGAGGACGGCATGGTCAAGGCCGTGGACGGGCTGTCCCTGCGGCTGGAGCGGGGCCGGCGGCTTGGGATCGTCGGGGAGTCGGGCTCGGGCAAGAGCGTGACCGCTTTGTCGATCATGGGTTTGCACCCGCCGGGCCGGGCGCGGATCTCCGGTGAGATCTGGCTCGACGGTCAGGAGCTGATCCG
>DASTBN010000363.1:0-3381 GCA_035712045.1 Pseudonocardiaceae bacterium | reverse complement strand
GAGGCGATCTGCTCGGCGTAGGCGTCGCGATAGATCAGCTCGACGGTGTCCCGCTGGCCGCGCGCACCGGCGGTGTCGAAGCGCTGGAACGACAGATCACCAGGCAGGCGGGTCACAGGGCGGTGTCCTCTCGGTCGCGGTCAGCTGGCCAGCGAGCGCGTGGCCGTGTCATACAGCACGCAGAACTCCTCGTCGCCCACCTTGTCCGCGGCGTCCCGCAGCCCGCGCAGCCGCGCGAGTGGTCGTGCGGAACTCATGTGCCCCGCCATCAACGCGGGAATGATCAAACGGCCTTGGGTAAGCGCCTGCGTGCGGTCTCCCGCGTCCAGCAACGCGCCGGCCAGCGCTGCTTCCCAACAGGCCCGGTTACGCGGGGTGAGCCGCTCATCGTCGATCGCACTTTGGTAGAGCGTGATCGATCGGTCGGAGAGGCCGAGCCGCATCATCCCGCTCGCCTCATGACCGGTGATCTCCGCTTCGATGACGAAGCCGCACCACGGCGGATCGGCGGGATGTGGCCCGCGATCGAGTTCCCTGCGGGCGCGGGTGATCGCTGCCCGGAACCCGGTGGTGTCGCCGAGCTGGGCGTAGGCCGTCGCCTCGCGCAGCGCGATCAGCGCGTGTAACCGTGGCGATGGCTGGTGCCTGGCGGCGTCCCCGGCGAGCTGGGCCAACCGGAGACCTTCCCGGGCGAGGCCCGGGTGGGATGCCGTTCTAGCCAGGTAGGCATTCTGCATCGACATGTTCGACCAGAGAAGGGTCTGCAGCTCGCTGTCGCCGCTGCTGGCGGCTAGCAGGGACGCCTCGCGGTACAGATGCCGGGCGAGCTGATGGTCACCGTGATCGAACGCGGCCCAGCCGGCTTCGTTGCCCAGCGCGCCCGCCACAGTCAGGAGCTGCCGGCCCACCGTTTCGGTGTAGTCGGACTCGTTGACCATCCGGCGAGCCCGGGTGAATTGATGCAGCGCCTGCGGCAATATGGCTCCGCCGCCCTGGATCTGATCGCGGCCGCGCAACTGCTCCACGGCGGCGTGCAGGTAACGGACATGCGCGGCATCAACCTGGGCGGGCACCTGGACATGCGGCATCGCGGCCGAGGCCAGCAATCCGGCGGCCATCCCGGTGAAGTTCCGGCGGTCCACGGTGTCTTCCAGCGCGGTGGCGTCCTGGTCTGTTCCCAGGGTCGCATCCTCCCGCCCCAGCAGGACCGGCGCCAGCGCTTCACGAGGCATATCGACCGCATCGGCAAACGCCAGCAGTTTCCTGATGTCGAACAGGGTGTCGCGCTGGCCGCTCTCGATCAGCGACACGGTGGACTGCGACCAGCCTTCGACGAGGTTACCGAGCTCGCCCTGGGACAGTCCGGTTACCGCGCGCAGGATCGCCACAGCGGCGGCCGGGTCCAGCCGGGCCCATGCCCGACGCATCGGCGGGGAATCCCAGAGCCAGGCCGGCGCGATGCCACCCGTCTCACCGGCCGCGCGTTCGCAGGCGTTGCACAGCGGGCCGGGGTTGTAGCGGGATAGCTTCGTGGCCTTGCACGCCGGACAGATCCGCACGCCCGAGCCGGTCATTCACCGATCCTCTCGCCGGGTTATTGGGTGGTCAATGCCCCGCCTCGCGCTCGGCGCGAGCATCGGGCTACAAGCGGCGGAGTGATACTACTCCCAGGAAGTGGGCACTACTATGACAACCTGTCATGACCTCGGAGCATGGCGCTATCTCAAGAATTCTCGCGGTTGCTCAAGGTAGAAATTCGCGATAGGTAGAACGATGCATCGAGACGATCGTGGCCGCCACCATTCGCGCGATGCCCGGCAATACTGGCACCGGCCCTTGTCATCGACCTTATGCCTGGTAATCAATGTCAGGCACAGCAACGCCAGCCGTAGGTGCTCCTCGTCCGGTGTCCGGTGAGCCGTAGCGACGGCCTGCTCCAGCCGCTCCCGCAGCACCCGGTGCCGCACGTGGTACACGCTGCTCACAGGTCCCGGCAGGGGGCCGCGCCCGGACTGGCGTTCTGCTGAGCGCTGGAGGGGGTGACGAGCTCTCCGTCAATCACTTGTCCCACGCGCGTCGCCCCTGCGCGCAGCCGTCGTGCCATCGCTTCCAGCCGTTCAGCGAACGCGTGATGCTCCTCAGCGGTGGCGATCTCATCGATGATCCGCATAGCCAGGGGCACCACGTCAGTGTTGAGCCGGCCCAGATCGGCCAGCAGCAGCCGGTCCTCGCGGATCACGGGCGCACCCTATCCGCGTGATCGCCATCGCACCGATGCACGGATTCTCCTCCGCGGGTGAGTCTTCATCCAGTCCTTCGTAGCATCGGTGATCACGGAGTTCTCGCCCATTCGGCATCGTGCTGGGCCGAGCGGCGGAGCTCATATCGCGCCAATATCGGTGTGGATCGGATCGGATATGCCGAATGCGCCGACATTGTCAGTTCGCTGGTGAGCGCCTTCATGGGTTGGGGCTCTTGGTCTGACGCGGCCAACCTGACCGGTCACGAACCGGCCGCCGCCAGGTTCGCCGGTCCGGCACAACGTGGGAAGAGCCACCATCCCCGCTTGTTGAGCACGTCGGCTACCGACACCACACGGCCCTGTCCCGACCTCACACCCACACCGCGGGTTGCTGCGGTGTACCTGGTTAGTCTGGGTGCTTGGCGTGGCAAACCCTAGGGCAATGGTGATCAGTAGCGATGGAACTAAAGCGGATCGGCGCGCAGCATCCGAAGATCAAACAGGTGCTGGCGATCCAGCGGAACACCGCGCCGAATCCCCGCAAGATGATCACCGCTGAGGGACTATGGGCGCACAATCTCTTGCTAGAGAACGATGTCTTCATTGATACGTTCCTGTGGTGCCCGGAAGCCGCATACGGCGACGAGGCGCGCAAGCGGGCGATTGGCCCGGATTTCCGAGCGTGACAAGCCCGATGGCCTGTTCTCAATCGCTCAGTTGCCCATGTGGGAGCCGCAAGACGTGCGGCTGAGCAAATCAGCGCTGATTATGGTTGCCGATGGCATGGAGATTCCGGGCAATCTCGGCACGTTGATTCGAACGCTCGACGCGGCCGGTGCGGATTGCTTGGTTCTGACGAACGCACACCGGGGTGGCCGCCGAGAAATCTCCCCGGTATCGGTGTGGATCGGATCGGATATGCCGAATGCGCCGACATCGGCGATGCCCGCGCGGCCCCCAGGGGCCGGGCTGCTGGTGCGGATCGCGCAACCGATGCTCCCTGGTGAGCGCCTTCACGTTCACTACGACGGGTGGTCGGGTACTGTCCCGTAACCGATCCACGTGAGAAGGGTGAGCGGTGCGCTCGTGCTGAGATACCTCCTCAGAAAGTCTCTCGGCTGGTCGCTGATGATCGTCGC
>DASTBN010000362.1:0-6046 GCA_035712045.1 Pseudonocardiaceae bacterium | reverse complement strand
AGGCTGCGGCCATCCGGCTTGCGGGGGTCAGCCAGCGCGTGGTCAGCGGGCGCGTCGGGGATGTGCCCGGTGTGCCGGACATCACAGATCAGATAGCCGCGCTCGGCCCACATGCGCAGGGTGCCAGCACCCCCGCCGTGGGCGAGGCTGCGTGTGACCAGCTCACTGATGATCAGCTTGAGCTCCGCGTGATCGCCGGTGAGGCCCAACCGGGTGGCGTGGTCGCAGGCGAATTGCCCGGCGAGCGCCGCCTTCGCGGCGTCGAAGGTGAAGCCGGGACCCGCCGCCGGGGTGCAGAGCCGGTCGTCGGTCATGAGCCGCTCGGGCGCGAAGCCCGCGATGGCGCGCTCACCATGGGCATCGATGAGCCCTGAGTGGTGGAGCTGGACATCGGCGAGGGTCCGGGGGCCTACCGCGGTGACGTCGTACGGGCACAGCATGCTGACCGATCGGCCGGCCAGTGCGATATTGATCAGGGTTTCCTGGTGCGCGCACGCCGGGTACTCCCGGGTGGTGCGTCCGGCCCAGAGCTGTTCGGCGATGATCCGTACCCGCCCGGAGGGGTGGGCGTCGGCGAAAGCGCGCAACACGTTTGGGATGATCCGTCCTGGATTGCGGCCGGACCGGGTCATGTCCAGCAGCCGGACCCGCTCGGCGTCGGCGCCCAGCTCGGTCAGGATAAGCCGCAGATTCGGGCCGGGCACGGCAAGCGCCACGGCCTGTCCGGCGGCCAGCCCATCACGGATGAACGGCACGGTGCCTTCGAGATACTCCGCCGTGTCCCGGTAGAAGAGCGCTGGGTGAGTAAACTCATCACTCCAGCGCGGAGCGGGGACGGTCACCGCCCCGACATCCTGTTCCGCTCGGCCGTGCGGGAACGGCCGTGGGAACTGACGACCTGCACAACTACCACCTCGTCTCGACGCGACAAATAGAGGTAGCCGTCGAATGATCGACAAACCACCCTGTTTTACCGCGCCAAGCCCCACCACATAGGGTAGGCAAGAATCCGCTCTGTCACAACCTGGCGACTCCTTCGTTCACCGAAGGTTAGGACTAAGAGCGCTCGCGGCGGCGGGCGGCGCTGGCCTAACCCCAGCCGAGCTCATGCAGCCGGTGATCGGAGATCCCGAAGTGGTGCGCCACCTCGTGCACCACGGTCACCGCGACCTCTTCCACCAGCTCCTGCTCATCCTGGCAGAAATCGAGCAAGGCGTCACGGTAGATGGTGATCCGGTCGGGGAGCACCCCGCCGTAGTTGGAGTCCCGGCTGGTGAGCGCGATCCCCTCATAAAGCCCCAGTAACCCGGGATCATCGGGGTGGCGGGATTCCACCAGCACTACCACGTTGTCCATCGCCGCCGTGAGCCCAGACGGGATCAGGTCCAGCGCCTCGGCCACCAGCTCCTCGAACCGGTCGGCCGATAGCCAGCCGCTCATCCCGGCGGCGCGGGAACGGCGAGCGGCGCTGTCACGACGGGCGCTGGCCCGAGATAGTGCGGAGCCTCCGGAGCCGGTTGTTTGCCGATCTGAACCGGCCCCCTCACGCTGCCTGTCACCGGAGCGAAACCAGAATGGTCCGGCAGGAAAGCGCCCAGCCGACAATCCACCCGGGTGCTGCCGGCCTGCCAGCTCTCCGGGCGCAGCGTCTGCCAGAACAGCGTGAGTCCCTTGTTCGCGGCCACCGCCGGGCCACCCGCGTAGTCCTTCGCCAGCCGGGCGCATTCCGTGCTCAGCGTCTTGTCCTGCGTGGCTTCGTCGGGATACGCCTGGCCAGGCGTGCCTTTGAGATCGGCCACCCCGACGACCTCGATGGCGTGCGGCTTCGCGCAATCCACTGGGTCGCCCACCGCCTTGCCGTCGTTGCCCAGGCAAGTGCCGGGGCGGTGCACATCGGCCTGGTCCTGGGTCAGCACGGCGCCGGTGGTGGGAAACAGGATCCCGCTGCGGCCGGTGGTTTGCACCCCGCAGCGCAGCATCCGGTCCCCGCGAAGCCAGCCCGCCTCACTGGGTTTGATCGCGCCCACGGTGAACCGGCCGAACGGGTCGAAGCGATTGTCCAATGCCTGCGTGGTGCGCTCGGTGCAGCGCTGCGCCACGAGCTGCTGCCAGTGCGCCGGGTCGGGGAATGGCTGGCGGGTGCCGAAGTCCGTCAGCTCGAGTGTTCCGGTGACTTCGAAGATGTGGGGTTCCTCGCAGCCGACGGTCCGGGCGTCGGTGGCGTCTTGTTTCTGCCAGCTCAGGCAGGTGCGTGCGGGGGTGCGTAATGGCGTTTCGGCGGCCGGGACAGTCAGATTGGGACCTGCGGTGAGGAACGCCGCGGGTCCCACCGTGTTGCCGATCGTCACCAGGGCCGCTAGCGCACCAAAGACCGCTCCCGCAGCGAGCCTTCGAGTGCCGCAGCGGGCGCGCTGCTCGTCCCGGGGCACCGGCGCATCGTGAGGGGGCATTTACATCCATCTTGCCATTCGATCGAGGTGGCCACCCTAGCCGTGTCAGCTGGGCGGTAGCCATCGTGCGGTAGCCGGATGGTCCGGGGAGATCACCGGGGGGTGCCCGCCGTTCGCTGGCTCGCCCTGCGGGCATTCACCGCTTCGATCACGATCGGGATAAGCGACAGGACGACGATGCCGACCAGGGTCAGCTCCACGTGATCCTTGATGAACGGGGTATCGCCGAGCCAAAAGCCGAGCAGGGTCACCCCAGTGGCCCACGCGATGCCCCCGATGATCGAATAGATGAAATAGGTGCGGGGACGCATCCGGCCGACACCGGCCATCGCCGTGATGAACGTCCGGACGATCGGCACGAAGCGGCCCAGCAGGATCGCCCGTGCGCCGTACTTGTCGAAGAACGCCTGCGTCTTGTCCACGTATTCACGTTTGAACAGCCGGGAGTCCGGTCGGCTGAACAGCGCGGGACCAGCCTTGAGGCCCAGGTAGTAGCCGGTCACGTTGCCCGCCACGGCACAGACGGTGAGCAGTAGGCAGACCAGCCAGATCGGCGCGCCGATGAGATCGTTCGCGACGAATAGCCCGGCGGTGAACAGCAGCGAGTCGCCGGGCAGGAAGAACCCGATCAGCAGCCCGCATTCGGCGAAGATGATCAGGCAGAGCCCGGGCAGGACGTAGGGTCCTAGCATCTCGAGCAGTTGCCTGGGATCAAGCCAGGACGGGCCGAGCGCCAGGAACGCGCCAACATGGCAAGGCATCACGGGGCACACGGTAGCCGCCCACCCGGACAGCTCGCTCAAACACCCCGGGTCGGCACCCGCCGCTCACCAGGTGCTGACCGCACCCGCCAGTCCGCCCGCCATCGCCCCGAGCGCTGCCGCCAGGGCCAGCACCACCCAGGCGGGCAGCCGGTGAGTGGCGGGCGAGGACCGTCTGCGGCTGGGTCCCGCCGCCGGTGAGGACCGGGTGCCAGGCGCTTCCGTTTGTCCGCTACCCAGCCCGGACGCCTGAGCGCGCAACGCCGCGGACAACTTCTTGTTGAGCGTCTCGCCGGTCATGCCCGTGCCTATGACCCTTCCAGTATCCGCTGGAGGGCGTCCAGCGCGCGGCTGGCGCTGGATTTGACGGTACCCCGGCTGACCCCGGTCGCCGTGGCGATCTCCGCCTCGCTCATTCCTCCGTAATACCGCAGCACCAGCACTTCGCGCTGCCGCGGCGGGAGCTTGCCCAGCGCGCTGACCACCGCCTGGTGCTCGGTCGTCAGCATCGCCAGCGACTCCGCTGAGCGGGCGTTGGCCTGATGCGGGGGGACGTAGCCACGAGCGGTCTTGCGGCGGCGAAGCACTGAGCGGGAGCAGTTGACCACCGCCGTGCGCAGGTAGCCCAGCGCGGCCGCCTCATCGCGCAGCCCGCCCCAGTGCCGGTGCAGCCCGGTGAACGCTTCCTGCACGACGTCCTCGGCGGTGCTCGTTTCGTCGACGAGCAGGATCGCCAGCCGCACCAGCCGCATTCGGTGCTGCCGGTAAAGATCCTCCAGCGTCAGCGGCGTGTCACGGGCACTCTCCTGGTCCGCGGCCGGTGGGGTGTCCAGCACCCGCAGATGGCTCAGCGTCATCTCAACCGAGTGCTCCATGCTCATCATGTGCCTGCCCGGGGCGTTGCCACTCGCGCTGCCATCCACGCCCCGAAACGTACTGTGGTGGGCCTGGGCCCGTCCGATCGCGTCCCGCCAGCGGTAAGCCATACTGTGATCAGCCGCCGATCACCCACCCATCACGACTGGCTGATACCGACTCACCCGGAGGTTCCCCGCCATGCCCATCGCGACGCCTGAGGTCTACAGCGAGATGCTGGACCGGGCGAAGGCCAGCGAGTTCGCCTACCCGGCGATCAATGTGACCTCCTCCGAGACCCTCAACGCCGCCCTGCGCGGCTTCGCCGAGGCCAGCAGTGATGGCATCGTGCAGCTCTCCACCGGCGGGTCGGAGTTCGCCTCCGGCAGCAAGGTGAAAGACATGGTCACCGGCTCGGTGGCGATGGCCGAGTTCGCCCGGGTGGTGGCCGCGAAGTACCCGGTGAACATCGTGCTGCACACCGACCACTGCCCGGAGAACAAGCTGGACAGTTTCGTCCGGCCGCTGCTGGCGATCTCGGCGGAGCGGGTGAGCCGGGGGGAGAACCCGCTGTTCCAGTCCCATATGTGGGACGGCTCGGCCACCGAGCTGCATCGCAATCTGGAGATCGCCGCTGAGCTGCTGGCGGCGTGCGTCAAAGCGAAGATCGTCCTTGAGGTGGAGATCGGCGTCGTCGGCGGCGAGGAGGACGGGATCTCGAACGAGATCAACGACAAGCTCTACACCACGGCTGAGGACTACGAGCACACCGTCGCCGCGCTCGGCGCTGGTGAGCAGGGCCGTTACCTGCTGGCCGCGACATTCGGCAACGTGCACGGCGTGTACAAGCCCGGCAACGTCAGGCTCCGCCCGGAGATCCTGCAGATGGGCCAGGAAGTCGCCGCCCGGAAGCTGGGCCTGCCCGCCGGTTCCAAGCCGCTGGACCTGGTCTTCCACGGCGGTTCCGGCTCTGGGCTGGCCGAGATCCACCAGGCACTGTCGTATGGCGTGGTCAAGATGAACGTCGATACGGACACTCAGTACGCCTTCACCCGCCCGGTCGCCGCTCACATGTTCCGCAACTACGACGGCGTGCTCAAGGTAGACGGCGAGGTCGGCAACAAGAAAGTCTATGACCCGCGCTCCTACCTCAAGCAGGCTGAGCAATCCATGGCCGCCCGGGTGACCCAGGCCTGCGAGGACCTCCGCTCCGCCGGCTGCACCCTCGCCAGTTAGGGGCTCTTTGGTGAGCCGGGGCGCCGCACCGGCCAGCGAGATGATCTCCCGCGATATCGGGTGTGCCGCCGTGAGTTCCACTGTTGCGGCGTAGCTCGTCGGAGCACGGGTGATCATGGCCCAGTGATCGACGGTTCACGGGAGACGGAGACGGCGTAGAGAAGAGATCCGACCGACGGAGCGCGAGTCAAATGATCTCCGCTGGGGCACGCTGAGGGCACACAAGGACGCAAAACAGCGCGAGACATTGCCAAGCAGCAAAGGTATATTCGCAGCTCACGGGGGCGCCGCCGCCCTCGCCAGCCACCCATTCGGTAGCGTAGGGTGCCCTTCAAGTGCTACCAACCCCGCGCTGGTGGAGTGGTCGTGGCACCGCATCGCGACTCTGCGGCAGGATGGGGCGATGAGCGTGCATGGCAACCTGCTGGGGCCCAATCCGACGCTGCTACCCGAGCAGGCCGAGGCCGAGACGGCTCTGGCGGCGGCGAATGATCCGGCGACGGTGGCCGCGACGTATCCCTGGCTGTCCGCCGCGTGGGCGGCGCTGGCCGAACGCGCCCTGGACGAGGGCGACGCGGTCGCTGGCTATGCCTTCGCCCGAACCGGCTACCACCGCGGGCTAGATCAGCTTCGTGGCGCCGGTTGGAAGGGCCACGGGCCGGTGCCGTGGTCGCATGGCCCCAATCGGGGTTTCCTCCGCGCGCTCGCCGCCTTAGCCCGGGCCGCCGCCGAGATCGGCGAGGA
>DASTBN010000361.1:0-7921 GCA_035712045.1 Pseudonocardiaceae bacterium | reverse complement strand
GTGGACGGAATTCAGGTCCTGGGGATCAGAAGTCCATGCCACCCATGCCGCCGGACGGGTCGCCCATCGGGGCGGCCTTCTCCGGCTTGTCGGCCACGACGGCCTCGGTGGTGAGGAACAGCGCGGCGATCGACGCGGCGTTCTGCAGCGCCGAACGGGTGACCTTCGCCGGGTCGATGATGCCGGCGTCAAGCAGGTTCACGTACTCGCCGGTCGCGGCATCCAGGCCGTGGCTCGGCTCGAGGTTGCGAACCTTCTCCACCACGACGCCGCCCTCGAGGCCGGCGTTGACCGCGATCTGCTTGAGCGGGGCGTCGGACGCGAACTTCACGATCGCGGCACCGGTCGCCTCGTCACCGGTCAGCTCGAGCTTCTCGAAGGCCTTGGTCGCGGCCTGCAGCAGCGCCACGCCACCGCCGGGCACGATGCCCTCCTCGACGGCCGCCTTGGCGTTACGTACGGCGTCCTCGATGCGGTGCTTGCGCTCCTTGAGCTCGACCTCGGTGGCCGCGCCGACCTTGATGACCGCGACGCCGCCGGCCAGCTTGGCCAGCCGCTCCTGCAGCTTCTCGCGGTCGTAGTCGGAGTCCGAGTTGTCGATCTCGGCGCGGATCTGGTTGACCCGGCCCTGGATCTGGTCGGTGTCGCCGGCACCTTCGACGATGGTGGTCTCGTCCTTGGTGATGACGACTTTGCGGGCCCGGCCCAGCAGGGACAGGTCGGTGTTCTCCAGCTTGAGGCCGACCTCCTCGCTGATCACCTCGGCGCCGGTGAGGATGGCCATGTCACCCAGCATCGCCTTGCGGCGGTCGCCGAAGCCGGGGGCCTTCACCGCAGCGGACCTGAAGATGCCGCGGATCTTGTTGACGACCAGGGTGGCCAGCGCCTCGCCCTCGACGTCCTCAGCGATGATCATCAGCGGCTTGTTGGAGTTCATGACCTTCTCCAGCAGCGGCAGCAGGTCCTTGTTGGCCGAGACCTTGGAGTTCACCACAAGGATGTACGGGTCATCGAGAACGGCCTCAAGGCGCTCCGGGTCGGTGACGAAGTAAGGCGCGATGTAGCCCTTGTCGAAGCGCATGCCCTCGGTGAGCTCCAGCTCCAGGCCGAAGGTCTGGCTTTCCTCGACGGTGATGACGCCTTCCTTGCCGACCTTGTCCATCGCCTCGGCGATGAGCTCGCCAATCGAGGGGTCAGCGGCGGAGATCCCGGCGGTGGCCGCGATCTGCTCCTTGGTCTCGACCTCCTTGGCCGCCTCGAGCAGCTGGGTGCTCACGGCCTCGACGGCCTTCTCGATGCCGCGCTTGAGCGCCATCGGGTTGGCGCCGGCGGCGACGTTGCGCAGGCCCTCGCGGACTAGTGCCTGGGCGAGCACGGTGGCGGTGGTGGTGCCATCACCGGCGACGTCATCGGTCTTCTTGGCGACTTCCTTGACGAGCTCGGCCCCGATCTTCTCCCAGGGGTCCTCGAGCTCGATCTCCTTGGCGATGCTCACACCATCGTTGGTGATGGTGGGGGCGCCCCACTTCTTCTCCAGCACGACGTTGCGGCCCTTGGGGCCCAGCGTCACCTTGACGGCGTCGGCGAGCTGGTTCATCCCGCGCTCGAGCCCGCGGCGGGCGTCCTCGTCGAACGCGATCATTTTGGCCATTGCGGTGTGGTCCTCCGGTCATGGGCGCCGCGGGGTGTCCGCGGCAAGGACTACGGTGCTCGGCCAGGCTCGGTGCCCGCGACGGACGCCCGGCGATCGCCGGACTCACCGTCCCGACCTCATTTGCTGTTGCACTAGCAGCTGTTGCGTTAGCACTCGGCGGGTCCGAGTGCTAACCCCGTGTTTAGCACTCGGGCCCGCCGAGTGCAAGCTCACCACGCCTCCCGCCCGGCCGCTTCACCTCTCTAGTTGGTCGCACCTGCCGATCACGGTGCACCCGCGCTCCTTCCAGGAGCTCGTGGAGGGCCGCGGGCTGGCGGCGGGCCTCGTCCACCAGGCCCCGGCGGGCACCAGAATTCGTTCGGGCTCCCGGCCGGCCCGGATCCTCGAAATCGGTATCGACACGGGTTACAGCGCGGCCCTGGCAGCCCATCGCCTCGGGTGGGCTCCACCATCACCACCCGGCTGCCTTCTACCTCATCGCCGCTCCGCCCGTGGCCGTACGGAAAGCGACCGGTTCGGCGTCACCGTCGGTGATCGGCAATGGGTCTGGCTGGACGGCCCCGGCAACGCCTTCGTCAAACTGGGTCCGGTGGAGTAACCGCTAGGTGGGCACCGCTGCGATCACCCGCAGGTCGAACTCACCGTCCCGGGCGCCCAGGCGGAAAGCGGTCCATTCCTGCTCGTCGAACACCAGCTCGGTACCGGTGGCGACGTCGCGGACGGTCCAGGAGCCGGGGCGGGCCAGCACAGTGACGGCGCCGTTGGTGCCGGTCAGGTTGCCGGTAACCACCCCATCGAGCCAGCGCGACCATTGCTCGGTGGTGAAACTGATCACCGGACTACCGGCGATCTTGCTATGTCTGATCTCCATGCCGTCACAGGTAAGGTTGACCTCGGCGCACCTGTCTTCTTGAGCTGAGTGCGTCGATTTCCGCCACCCGGAGCGACGGTGTGCGGTGGGGTGAGCGCGGATCGCCGTCACAGTGTCAGCGGGTGAGAGCGCGGTCTCACGCAGCCTCGTGATGATGCGAGTGCGTTGCCGGTCGAGTACCGCAAGAGCGGCCTGAGCCTGAATCACATCCAGGGCTGCCCGCTGGACTGCGCCTACTGCATACGGCACACCTACGGCCTGTGGGATCAGCGGGTGCCGCGTGCGCTCATGTCCGATGGCGACGCCGTGGATGAGCTCGTCAATCACCGCTATTTCCAGCCGCACGTGACGCCAGTGCAGGTGTTCAACCGAGCAACCGACCCGTTCCTGCCGGCCGTCCGGCCGCACACCTTCGCGGTGCTAGAGGACCTCGACGCTCGAAAGCTCCGTAACCACATCTTGATCATTACGCGTCACGCCATGAAGCCCGAAGATGCCGACCGACTCAACCAGCTCAAGCACGTCAGGGTGACGTTGCTGTTCACGTACTCCGGCATCAACGATCGAGAAATCGAGCCATACCCGTCGAGCGTGGCGGTCGAATCCCTGAAGCTCATGAGCGCGCCGTCACCTCGGAAGTACCGCACGATCTTGTACTGGCGTCCGCTGGTGCCGGGTCTCAACGACTCGGATGACCACCTAGCCGGGGCTCACAAACTGGCCAAGCACGCCGACGCGACGGTGTTTACCGGGTTGTTCTACCGGAACGAGATCGCGGACTACTACAAGGCCAGGGGACTGCCGCAGCCCTACGAGGACACCGCGCGCCGGAAGATCATGCCAGAGACATTGGAGCAACGAGTCTTGGCGGCCTTCGACGACAGAACGCCATTGTTCCGCAAGACCAGTTGCGCGGTCAGCTACGCGCATGAACTACCGGACTACAACGGCCACGTCGGAATCCGGGAACTCTGTGACATCTGCCCGTTGAGTCAGTTTGAGCTGTGCAGCATAGCTCACCGGGTGCCATCAGCCGACCAGCTTCGGCAGGTCGCGAGCACACTGCCCGAGGCGCGCGGTCTGGTGGTCATGGACATCACCAAGCGGGCCGCGATCGTGTCGGGCCTGGAGGCCGAACAACCACGCTACTATCTCCAACACGCGCTCGGCTTCCAAGTTCACGATGTCCGCCACCCCCACCATGAGCGTCGGCATGGTCGCGCCGACATCGGATGGAGGGACACCGGACACGATGACTGACTGGACGAGCCTCAGCTACGTGGTCGTGGATGTAGAGGGCAACGGCCAGCAGCCTCCCGACCTGGTGGAGCTAGCCGCCGTACGAATCACCGATGGGATCATCGGGGAGCCGGTGAGCTGGCTGGTTAAGCCCGAGAAGCCCATCAAACACTTCGCCAGCCGCATTCACGGCCTGACCAACAACGACGTAGCCGACGCCCCAAGGTTTTCGGACATCATGGCTGAGGTGCTGAGTGTGCTGGACGCTGACGCCCTTGTTGCCCACAACGCGTACGTTGATGTCGGCGTTCTTGCCCGCAAGCTCGGTGACTGGGCCTGCCCCGAAGTGTTCGACACGCTCAAACTCGCCCGCCGTTTGCTGCCTGAGGTGAGCAGCTACAAGCTGGGCAACCTGGTGGAGGTCTTCCAGCTGGCCAAAGGGCTGCCGGAAGATCTCACGCCGCACCGCGCCAGCTACGACACCTTGGTCACGGCCCGCCTGTTCGTGCGCTTAGTGGTCAGCACCGGAAATTCGTCGGGGGTGACGTGGCTGCGCTGTTGTAGGCGTGTGGTGGCTTAGGGGTCGGGGTGTGTCAGGTACAGGTTGCAGGCGCAGTCGAGTGCGTCTTGGGGGCTGCCGGCGAAGGTGCCGGTGGGCAGGATCGAGTCTTGGTAGCTGTTGCTGCTGGCTTGGTAAATCGCGAATCCCCAGCGTGTGGCTGATCCGCCGTAGCGCAGTCGCATCAGCGGCAGGATCTGGCCGTCTGGTCGCTGGCCATCGATGTAGGCGTAGGGGCCGCGGTAGCGCATGTGCACGCTGGATAGTTGGGGCCAGGTTTCCCGGGCGTGGGCGCGGAGCCGTTGGGCCAGGGAGGTCTTGGTGGACTCGGGGATCGCAGGCACGGTCTTATCGTGCCGTCTTGGCGTGTCGGGCGGGGCCGGGCAGGGATGATCAGCCATTCTCCGAAGATCATTTTTGTGATCTTCATGGAGGACAGTGTTCGTGCCAGCCTCGCGCGCGTGCCAGATCAGCGTGACCGCCTCTGAGCGGCATCGGCTCAAGAAACTGGTCCGGACCCAGACCGCGGCCCAGCGGGACGTGCTGCGCGCGAGGATCGTGCTGCTGGCGGCCGGTGGCCTGTCCAACAACCGGATCGCCGCCCGATTGGGGATCACGGTGGACACCGCCCGTAAATGGCGGAATCGGTACGCCGCAGCGGGCCGTGACGGGCTGGCCGACCAGCCCCGCTCCGGCCGTCCTCCGATGTTCACACCCGTGCAGGTTGCCGAGGTCAAGGCCCTGGCCTGCCAGCTGCCCGCCGAGCACCAGGTGCCGCTGTCGGTGTGGAGCTGCCCAGAGCTGGCCCGGGAAGCCATCACCGCCGGCATCCTCGAGGCGGTCTCGTCCTCCACGGTGCGCCGCTGGCTGGGGCGAGGACGCGATCAAACCCTGGCAGCACCAATCCTGGATCTCCCGTCCGGGACCCGGACTTCCGGGCCAAAGCCAGCCGCGTGCTGGACCTGTATGCCCGCATCTGGGACGGAACCCCGCTGGGCCCGGACGAGTACGTGATCTCCTGTGACGAGAAGACCTCCATCCAGGCCCGCTGCCGCTGCCACCCCACCCTGCCGCCCGGCAAGGCCCGCAAGATGCGCATCAACCACGACTACGACCGCGGCGGCGCGCTGGCCTACCTCGCCGCCTACGACGTCCACCACGCCCGCATCTTCGGCCGCTGCGCTCCCACCACCGGGATCGAGCCATTCATGGCGCTTGCCGAGCAGGTCATGACCACCGAACCGTACGCCTCAGCCAAGCGGGTGTTCTGGGTCGTCGACAACGGCTCCTCCCACCGCGGCAAGGCCGCCATCAACCGGCTGGCTAAACGCTTCCCCAACGCCGTGATGGTGCACACCCCCGTGCACGCCTCCTGGCTCAACCAGGTCGAGATCTACTTTTCCATCATCCAGCGCAAAGTCGTCACTCCCAACGAGTTCACCAGCCTCGACGAACTCGAACAACGACTCACCGAGTTCGAGCAGCGCTACAACGCCACCGCCCGACCATTCCAATGGAAATTCACCCCAGCCGACCTCGACGACCTGCTCACCAGGATCGACCAACACCAGCAACCAACCACCGCAGATACCATCCTCCAGGCCGCCTAATCAACTCCCGACGAACTTCCGACGGCGACCACTTAGCCAGCACTTCCACCCCTCGCCCGCTGAGTCTGGCAGAACTGCGCGGTGAGTCACCGGGAGGGGGCAAGGATGACGCTGCGGCCCTTTTCTGAGCACCCGCGCGGCGTGTTCGTCAGTGTCGATGGACCGAGCGGCGCCGGGAAATCCACGATCGTTCACCACCTGGCCCGCCTGCTCATGGCTGCTGGCGAGGACGTGCATGTCACGTCTGAACCGAGTAGGGGACCGATCGGTGCCCTCTGCCGCGAGCTGACCGAGACAACGACCGGCCACGCGCTGGCCTGCTTGTACGCGGCAGATCGCTACCACCATGTTGAGGCGGAAATCCGGCCGCACATAACAGCCGGACACACAGTGATAACTGATCGCTACATCGCGTCCGGGCTGGTGATGCAGCGCTTCGACGGCATCGACCCAGTGTTCCTCTGGCGGCTCAATGCCGAGGTTGACCGGCCGGACCTGACCGTGATCCTCGAAGCCGGCCCCGAGGTCATCACCAAACGCCTGACCGTGCGGGGACCGCATAATCGCTTCCAGCTCTTACCCGGCAGCAGCCACGCTGAGGTGCACTTCTACCGGCAGGCCACCGAACGGCTGATTCAGGCTGGTTTCGACGTACTCCGGGTGGACTGCAGCCAGGGACCGGAGCGGTCCGCCGCGTTCATCCGCGACCACCTGATGACCTTCTTCGCCGCGAGTGGGGAGCGGACAGGCGACGATCAGCGCTGAGCACGAGGACGGCCACGCTTACCAGGTTGACCGCCCACTATGAGCTTCACTCGAAAGCGCCTACACCGACCGTTAGCCGCTCACGGCGGCCGTTCCGATGATCAGTGGGTCGAACTCGCTGTCTCGGGCGCCCAGGCGAAAGGCGGTCCATTCCCGCTCGTCGAATACCAGCTCGACGCCGGTGGCGATATCGCGGACGGTCCAGGAGCCGGGGCGGATCAGCACGGTGACGGCGCCGTTGGTGCCGGTCAGGTCGCCGGTAACCACCTCATCGAGCCAGCGGGACCACTGCCCGGCGGTGAAGCGGATCACCGGGCTACTAGTGATTTTGCTGTGCCTGATCTCCATGCCGTCGCAGGTTGAGCTGACCTCGACGCATCCGTTCTGAAAATCTGAGTACGTCGACTTCCGCCACCCTGAGCGGCGGTCTGCGGTGGGCATGTTCTCCTCCGGATTTCAGCTCAGCGCGGTGAGGCGAGCCCGGATCGCCGTCACGGTGTCGGCCGGTAAGAGCGCGACCTCACGCAGCTTTGTGACGATGCGAGTGTACCCCGCTACCTGATCATAGTCCTGGATGTAGACAGCACCGTTGACGATCTCGACATAGGCGATGGACTGCGCCTGTGCGAAGTCCAGGAGCTTGAACGGCCCGACTCCGCCGTCGTGCGAGCCGATCGATGTCGGAAGGATCCGGATCTCCACGTTGTCTCGCTCCGACATGGTGATCAGGTGCTCAAGCTGCTGGCGCATCACGGCCGGACCGCCGATCGGTCGGTCGAGCACCGACTCCTCGATCAGGGCGACGAGCCGTAGCGGATCATCGTCGGTGTCCAGCCGCCGTTGCCGGTCCATGCGCAGCGCCACCACGCGTTCGGTGTGATCCGGTCGGACACGACTGCCACCGACGGTGACGCCAAGAGAATAGTCATGGGTCTGCAGCAGAGCCGGCACGCCGAATGTCGCGTAGTCGGACACGGTACTGGCCAGTCCCTCCAGGCCCACAAAGGTGCGCAGCCAGTCCGGCACCACCTCGGTCCACGGCGCCCACCAGGTCTGCCGGTCGGCCCGGCCCGCGAGCGAGGCCAGCCGTTCGATGTCAGCTAGATCTGCGCCGTAGAACCGGAGCAGATCCGTCACCTCGCCCGGTTGCTGCTGGTTGCGGCCACTTTCCATGTGACCGACCTTGCCCGGGGTGCAGCCGATCACCTTCGCCGCTTCCGTGG
>DASTBN010000360.1:0-3633 GCA_035712045.1 Pseudonocardiaceae bacterium | reverse complement strand
AATTCGGCCGGGGCCTGATCGAGGACGTCGGCAAAAAGATCATCGGTCAGTTCGCCGATTGCCTGAGCAGCACGCTGGGACCCCAGGACGAACCCGGGCCCGCCGCCGCCGAGCCGGCACCCTCTGACCCGCCGTCCCAGGAGGCCGCCCCGCTCCCGGCGCCCTCAGCTCAGCTCCCGCCCGGTGCTCAGCCGGCACAGCCGAGGCTGGCACCACCGCCTGTGCATGATGAGATTGATCTGCTGGACGCGGCGGGCGGGGCAGTCGCCAAACGGGCTCTCCCAGCGGTCGCGGCGTTAGCGTTGCTCGTTGTCGTCCTCCGCTGGCTCCGCAAAGCGCGTTCCGGGGACAGACCGCGGTAATCCAGGGCGCGGAGGAGCGGTTAGCGCAGGTCGTCGGCGTCGATGATCTGGTAGGCGTAACCCTGCTCCGCGAGGAAGCGCTGGCGGTGGGCGGCGTAGTCGGTGTCCAGAGTGTCGCGGGAGACGACTGAGTAGAAGTGGGCCTGGCGGCCGTTGTTTTTGGGGCGCAGCAGGCGGCCCAGGCGCTGGGCTTCCTCCTGGCGGGAGCCGAAGGTGCCAGAGACCTGCACGGCCAGGGATGCCTCCGGCAGGTCGATGGAGAAGTTGGCCACCTTGGACACCACCAGCCTGCGTACCTCTCCACGGCGGAAGGCGTCATAGAGCTCTTCCCGCTGCTTGTTGCTGGTGGCGCCTTGCACCACGGGGGCGTCCAGGGCTTCGCCGAGCTCTTCCAGCTGGTCCAGGTAGGCACCGATCACCAGGGTCGGCTCGTCCGGGTGCCGGTCCAGGATGGCGGAGACGACGGAGAGCTTGCTGCGGGCGGTGGAGCACACCCGGTAGCGCTCGTCGGGTTCGGCGGTGGCGTAGCGCAGCCGCTCGGTCTCGGTCAGGGTGACCCGGACTTCGACGCAATCGGCCGGGGCGATCCAGCCCTGGGCCTCGATATCGCGCCACGGCGCGTCGTAGCGCTTAGGCCCGATCAGGGAGAAGACATCGCCTTCCCGGCCGTCCTCACGCACCAGCGTCGCGGTGAGTCCCAGCCGCCGGCGAGATTGCAGGTCGGCGGTCATCCGGAAGACCGGGGCGGGCAGCAGGTGCACCTCGTCGTAGATGATCAGTCCCCAGTCCCGGGTGTCAAACAGATCCAGGTGCTTGTATTCGCCTTTCGACTTGCGGGTGATGATCTGGTAGGTCGCGATCGTGATCGGGCGGATCTCCTTGCGTTCCCCGGAGTACTCGCCGACCTCGTCCCCGGAGAGCGATGTGCGTGCGATGATCTCGCGTTTCCACTGCCGGCCGGCGACGGTGTTGGTGACCAGGATCAGGGTGGTCGCCCGCGCGTGAGCCATCGCGGCGATCCCGACCAGGGTCTTGCCCGCCCCGCACGGCAGCACCACTACCCCCGAGCCGCCAGCCCAGAACCCGGTCACGGCATCCCGCTGGTAGCCGCGCAGTGACCAGCCGTTTTCCGCCAGCTCGATCGGGTGCGCCTCACCGTCGACGTACCCGGCCAGGTCCTCGGCCGGCCAGCCGATCTTGAGCAGGCCCTGCTTGAGTCGGCCGCGTTCGGAGGGATGCACCAGCACGGTATCCTCATCGATCCGCGCCCCCAGCATGGGGGTGATCTTGCGGCTGCGCAGCACCTCCTCGAGCACGGCGCGATCAAACGAAATCAGTACCAGCCCATGGGTGGGGTGGGCGACTAGCTGGAGTCGGCCGTAGCGGCCCATGGTGTCCACCACGTCCACCAGCAGCGGCTGTGGCACCGCGTACCGGGAGAAACGCACCAGCGCGTCGACGACCTGCTCGGCGTCATGGCCGGCGGCGCGGGCGTTCCACAGCGCGAGCGGGGTGATCCGGTAGGTGTGCACATGCTCGGGGGCGCGCTCGAGCTCGGCGAACGGCGCGATCGCGGCGCGTGCGCCTGCGGCGGCCGGGTGGCCGATCTCCAGCAGCAGGGTCTTGTCGGACTGGACGATGAGCGGTCCGGCCTCGGGTATTGAGCTCAACTGGAGGTCCTCCGAACGTGGCGGGCACCGGCGCCCGGAGCCAGTGTCTCAGGCCCGTCCTCACCCGCCATCGGGAAGGTACGCGACAGTGATGACAGGCCGGATAGCGTTATCTTCACTCCCGGGCACACCACGTATCCGCCTCCAGGTGGCGAATACTTACCTTAAGTAGCAGTTTTGCCACCAAAGGGGTAAAAGGGTCTGCGCTGGGCGGGTGTCGTCTCCCCAGAATGCTGGCGTGCCAGACGGCCGGGTAGCACCGTAACCAGACCCGCGGGAAGGCCGGGCGCGCGCCGTCGTATCGTCCGTGCCTTACATCGGGCTTATCTGGTTTGGCGTCAGAAGGTGGAGAAGGTGTTGCCCACGACAGCGGTGGCCACCGGCGAGCCGGATGACAGGCCGCCGTCGACTCCCGGGGAGGAACCTCACCGTGCCAGCGCGTAGTTCGCCATTCCCGGCCGCTGAGGGAGGCCGGTCATCGGCCGTTCGTTCCGGTGCCAGGTGTGCCAGCGCCGCGGGGGCGGCGTGATGACCGCCGTCCTCAGCCACCGCACGAAAGACGGTCAGGCCGCCCCGGGCGCAGCACCCCAGAGCGCCCCGCAGCGCCAGCGGCCCCGGTGGCACTGGCGCGACTGGCCGGTGGTGGTCAAGCTCGCCACGGTCCTGCTCGTGCCGACCATCGTCGCGCTGGTGGCCGGGGTGCTGCGGATCGTGGATCAGGCGGGCGCCGCTCCCGGCTATACCCGGATCTCCCAGATCGCCGGGGTGCAGCAACGCCTCGCGGATCTGATCGGTGCGCTAGCCCGGGAGCGGGGCCTGGCGACGGTGTTCGTCGTCACCGGCCGGGCGGGCGACCGGCGGGGACTGGACGGGCAATTCCGTGCCGTCGACGGTGATTCGCGGGTGCTCGCGGGAGTGTCCGCTGCGGTGCCGGGACTGGAATTCACCCGCCCCCCACTTGCTGCGCTCGGCGCGCTGGCGCCGCTGCGAGCCAGCGTGACCACCGGCTTCAGCCCGGCCGAAGTGGTCGTCACTGAGTACAGTGCCGTGATCGATCCGCTGATCGATCTGGATGCCGCGCTGACTCGTCAACTCGACGATGCCGCCGTCACCAGCCACGCCGCCGCCGCGCACGACTTGCTCGCCGCCCGCGAGCAAGTCAGCCGCCAGCACGCGATCGTCTCGGCGGCGCTATACATCAACCGCCTCGGGCCCGCCCAGATCGACGACGTGCGCTCGGCCGGTGTCCGGCTGGCCACCGACCGGGACGCGGTCAAGGCGACGTTGCCGCCCGCTGAACGCGACGATGCCAGGACCGGGGCGGACTCCGAGGCCGAGCGGTCCCGGCAGCGGGTTCTGGCACTGGTGCTCAGCCGGGGGAGCGCGGGGCAGCCGCTGAACACCTCCCCGGCGGACTGGGACCGGCGCAGCGCGCTGGTCGTGGATAACATCGCGGCGGTCGAGAAAGAGCTCCGTAGCAGGATCGATCAGACCGCTCAGCGGCTGCTGGAGCAGGTGCGCACCGCGGCCGGCCTGAACTCGGTGATCCTTTTCTTCGCTCTGACAATCGGGGTGCTGATCGGCATCCTCGTGACCCGGGC
>DASTBN010000359.1:0-5035 GCA_035712045.1 Pseudonocardiaceae bacterium | reverse complement strand
GGGAAACGCTAATCGACGTACTCGTCGACCTCGGCACGGCAAGTTGACAACGCCCTCCGGGACGGGCCCTCATGATTGTTTTTCCTGGTGCGGTCGTGGTGTCGGGACGGACAGAGTGGATAGCCAGTCATGTACAGATTTGGCCGTCGTGTGGGCATGTTCGACGTTCATCGTGAAATGGTTACCCGGTACCTCGGTCTCGACATGCTCCAGTGGCCAGTGCGTGCGCCACTCCTGCCCGGTTATGGGCTCGTCGGGTGCGCCTCGGATACCTTCGGTGGGCCGCACCACGAGTGTCGGGGCCGCCACGGGCTGCGGCTGCCACTCCCGAAACATCTGCAAGTAGGTCCCCATAGCTACGATCTCACTGTCGCTGAGGTCGGCGGCGAACAGCGATCGGCGCACGACGAACTCGTACATCACGGCTTTACCTAGCTGCGGGGACATGTCGGCTGGCATGAAGGTGTCCAGCAGCAGGACCGACATGGGCTGCACACCGCTGGCTTCGAGGTGGGTTGTCACCGCATGCGCGAGGAGTCCGCCGGAGGAGTGACCGAGCAAGGCGAAAGGTTTGCCCTGGGCACACCGCAGGGTGGCCTCGGCGAGCACGTCGATAAGGGCATCGATCGAGGATGCCAGCGGTTCATCCGGTCGGTACCCCGGCACGATCACCACCGAGAGATCGCTCATTTCCTGGAAGTAGTTTGACAGGCGTGCGTACTGCATTCCGCCCGGTAGCGCGATAAGCGACGGAAAGCAGATTATGTGGGGCGCAAGGTCGCCATGCGAGAGCTGGAGGTCCTGTGCTTCCCTGCCGAACTTGGTGACACTGTCGAAGGTGTCCTTCAGGTTCAGGGCGGCGAGGCTGATGCCAAGCATCTCTATTTCCTTGATTTTGCCGTGCATGGCCAGCTTGCTGTAGATCCCGCCGAGCGTCTGGTGCGTCTTTTTGCCGTCATAGGACCGTTCGGGTTGTAACCGGATGGTCTCGTTGATGTCCATACCAGACAAGAGGTGACGAGCGACGGCCGCGGGGGTGGGGTGGTCGAATACCAGGGTGGCGGGAAGTTGTTGTCTTGTCGCGGTGGTCAGCCGGTTGCGGAGTTCTACCGCGGTCAGGGAGTCGAATCCGGCGTCTTTGAACGCTTGTGATGCGGGGATGTGGTCGCTGGTGGAATGGCCGAGCACGAGCGCGGCCTCACTCCGGACCAGATCAGTCAGCACGGTGAGCTGACCGGCGGTGTCCAGGCCCGCCAGCCGGGCCAGCACACCGGTGTGGGTGGTGTGGGTGGCGGGCCGGACCCGGCCTGCCACGCCCCGCAGGATTGCGGGCAGCGTACCGGCGCGGGCCCGGCCGCGGAGCACGGCTAGGTCCAGCATGGCGGGTATCAGCACCGGGCGGGCAGAGACCAGGCCCGCATCCATGAGTTTCATGCCCTGGGCCGAGTCCAGGGCCCGTATCCCGGTGCGGGTCATCCTCGCGATGTCCGCTTGGTCTAGATGCCCTGTCATGCCCGTGGTCTGGGCCCAGTATCCCCAGGCCAGGGACACCGCGGGGTGTCCCTGGGCCCGGCGCCGGGTGGCCAGCCCGTCCAGGAACGCATTCGCGGCGGCGTAGTTACCTTGCCCGGCAGACCCCATGATCCCGGCGATGGAGGAGTACAGCACGAACGCGGCCAGGTCCAGCCCGCGGGTTAACTCATCTAGCCACACCGCCGCGTCTATCTTTGGCCGGAACACCTCATCCAGTCGCCCGGGTGTCAACGCCGCGATCACCCCGTCATCGAGTACACCGGCGGTATGCACCACAGCGGTCAGCGGCGCCTCCCCCGGCACCCGCGCTAGCAGGGCCTGGACCTGCTCGCGATCAGCGGCGTCACACGCCACGACCGCAACCCGCGCCCCTAACCCCTGCAACTGCTCCCGCAACTCCAGCGCTCCCGGGGCATCCAGGCCCCGGCGAGAGGCCAGCACCACACTGCGCAGCCCATGCACCGACACCACATGCCGGGCCACCAAAGCCCCCAGCCCCCCCGTCCCACCCGTAATCAACACCGTGCCCGCCGGATCCAGAACCCGATCTCGTCCCACACCCTCCCGCTGCTCTCGCCCAGCACTATCCCGCCTAACAATGTTCTGCGCGGTGCGGGTGAGTCGGGGTATCCATATCGTTTTGTTGCGGATGGCGCATTGCCATTCGTCTGTGGTGAGTAGTGCGCTTATCGCGTGTGATACGGCGTCGGTTATCGCGGTGGGTGGGGTGTGTGGTGGGGTGCCGAGGTCGATGAGCAGGATCCGGCCGGGGTTTTCTGTGTGGGCGCTGCGTGCTAGTCCTGCCACGGCCCAGGCCACCGGATCGACTGGGTCGCTGTGGTCAAGCGTGACCCCGCCCTGGGTGGTGATGACCAGGCGGCTGGTGTTCCAGGCTGGGTCGGTGAGGAAGGCCTGGATCACTTCCAGGACCTGGTTGACCACGATCCGGGCCCGTTGGGGATCCGGTGTCTGGGCTGGGCCGGTGTGCGGGTGCAGTATCACCCACGGCGTAATCTCACCGGTGGTGGCTACGGTGGTCAGGTCTTGCGCATTCGTGATCGCTGTTAGCGGTATCTGTTCATCACGCGGCTCGGGCAGGCTGGTCCAGTCGAGACCGAACAGCGCATCGCGGTAATGGCCGGGTTCCTGGGTGAGTCGCTCGATCGGGATTGGCCTGCCGACCAGTGATCCGACCGAGAGCACCGGTGCCCCGGCCGGGTCAGCTAGTTCCACTGACCTCCCCTCGGAACTGGCCAGGATCCGTACCCGGACTCTCGTGGCCCCGCTGGTGTGGAGCACGACCCGGTTCCATGCGAAGGCTATCATCACGCCGTCACCGGTATCGGTGTCGGTGCTGGGGGTGGTGTGGTGGGGCAGGGATATGGTGTGCAGGGCGGCGTCGAACAA
Organism: Pseudonocardiaceae bacterium; assembly: GCA_035712045.1. Lineage (GTDB taxonomy): Bacteria > Actinomycetota > Actinomycetes > Mycobacteriales > Pseudonocardiaceae. The sequence continues at coordinate 2,095 of DASTBN010000359.1, read as the reverse complement.
GGCGGGGTGGATGGCGAACCCGGTGGTATCGGCTTGTTCGGGCAGCGTGACCTCACCGAATAGTTCCGGCCCGCGTGCCCAGCCCGCGGTCAGGCCCTGAAACACCGGCCCGTAGTCATAACCCCGCTGGGCGAGGGTGTCATAGAACTCCCGCATCTCGAGGGGGTGTGCCCCCGCCGGGGGCCATATTTCCCATTCTGGGTTGAGTGCCGCGCCGCTGAGGGGTGTGCCGGGGGTGAGGTATCCGGTGGCGTGCCGGGTCCAGGTCCCTTCCTCGCTCTCGGGCCGGGAATGGATCCCGACCATCCGGCGCCCGGCGGGGTCACCCTCGCCCACACTGACCTGGATCTGTACCCCTCCCGGCCCCGTCAGCCGCATCGCGGACTCGATCACCAGCTCCTCCACCACCGGGCACCCGGCCCGGTCACCAGCCTGGATGGCCAGCTCAACGAGTGCCGTCCCCGGTACTATCACTACACCCAGCACCGCGTGATCAGCCAGCCACGGGTGAGTGGAAAGCGACACCCGCCCGGTCAGCACCATCCCCTGCGACTCCGGGACCTCGATCACCGCGCCCAGCAGCGGATGCACCACCCGTTGCTGCCCCACACCCGACACATCAGTCGGCACCGCCGATTCCAGCCAGTAGCGCTGATGCTGGAACGGGTAGGTCGGCAACGCCACCCGCCGGCCTGTGCCAGGCAGCAGCGCCGCCCAGTCCACCCCGGCACCCCGCACAAACACCTCAGCCAGGGCGGTGATCGCGGTGGCGGGTTCGGGCTGGTCGCGGCGGGTGAGTGCCACCGTGACCAGGCTGGGCTGTTCGCCTGGGTTGTCTTGGGCCAGGGCGGTCAGGACCCCATCGGGTCCCAGTTCCAGCAGGGCGGACACCGACTGCTGTGCCAGGGTGGTCACCGCCTCGGCGAATCGCACGGTCTGGCGCACTTGTCGCACCCAGTACTGCGGTGAGCACAACTCCTCGGTGCTGGCTAGTTGCCCGGTCACTGTTGAGATGATCGGGATGAGCGGTGGCGAATAGTGCAGATCCTGGGCCACCTCGTGGAATTGTTCGAGTATCGGGTCGATCAACGGGGAATGGAATGCGTGGCTGACCACCAACGGGGTGGTCTTGTGTCCCTGGGCGGCCAGTTCGGAGACCACCGCCAGCACCGAGTCCCGCGCACCGGAGACCACCACCGATTCCCCAGTGTTGACTGCCGCGATCGACACCCGGTCCTGTCCTTTGAGCACACCTCGCACGTGTGATTCAGTGGCGGCCACCGCCGCCATCACCCCACCGTCGGGCAGTGCCTGCATCAACCGGCCCCGTGCTGCGACCAGGACCGCGGCATCCGACAGGGACAACACCCCCGCCACATGGGCCGCAGTCAGCTCACCGAGGGAATGCCCCACTAGCACCTCCGGGCGTACCCCCCAGGACTGCACCAACCGAAATGACGCCACCTCGAAGGCGAACAACCCCGCCTGGGTCCACATCGTGTGATCCAGCAACCCAGCCAGCTCACTACCCGCCTGGGCGAACACCACCTCCCGCAGCGCATGCTGCCGATAACCCACCAAACAACGATCCAGCTCCGCGCACGCCGCATCGAAGGCATCGGCATACACCGGGAACGCCGCATACAGTTGCTGGCCCATTCCGGCCCGCTGCGCACCCTGACCGGTGAACAACACCCCCACCCGGCCCGAACCACCCGCCGCACCAGTGGTGGGGGTCGCGCTGGTGATTACGCCGGGTGCCGAGTGGCTTGTGGCCAGTGCTCGTAATCCCTCCGCCGCGTGCCTGGGGTCGGTGGCCAGTACTACCGCGCGGTGGTCGAATATCGCGCGGGTGGTCACCAGCGACCGGGCCACCTCTGCCAGCCCTGCCCCGGTGTCCCTTCCCGCATCGAGGTATGTGGCCAGTTGCGCGGCCTGGGCTGACAATGCCGGTGCTGATCGTGCCGAGATCATCAGTGGTATCACCATCGGCGCGGGCGCCGCGGGATCTGGATTCGCTCCGGTGTTGTGATCACTGGTGTCCTGCTGGTCGCCGGGGGTGTGCTCGAGGATGACGTGGGCGTTGGTGCCACTG
>DASTBN010000358.1:0-7553 GCA_035712045.1 Pseudonocardiaceae bacterium | reverse complement strand
GAATACGCTTCAGCCCGTCCGCACGGTACCGGCGTTCCTGATTGGGTATTTACTGCTGTGGACCGGGTTCCTCATCGCGGCCGCTATCGGCGACACCATCCTGCACGGCATCATCAGCGACAACGGCTGGCTGGCACAACGCTCCACCATTCTGCCGACCGCAGCTTTGCTCATGGCGGCAGCCTGGCAACTGACCCCAGTCAAGCGCGCCTACCTTCGCGGCTGCCGAACTGGGCGCGTGTTTCCCGCTAGCGGTCACCGGGCCGATCTGAGCTCCCTGCGCTTCGGAACCCGCCACGGCATGGCCTGCCTAGGCTCCTGCGGCCCGATGATGCTCGTCATGCTCACAACTAACAGCTGGCACCTGCTCTGGATGGCCGCACTAAGCATTCTCATCTGGCTAGAAAAAGCACGCGGGCTCGGCCGGCGCCTGGCTCGGCCCACCGCCGCTGCCTTCGCCGGGCTCGCCGCACTAACCTTCCTCCTAAGCTGAGAAAAAGAACCGAAAGGGCGCTTATTGTGGCGGAGCTGCCTAAAGTCGTGTTTCCCTTGTGCGAGGGGTCGGCGTTGCTTGACTTCGCGGGGGCAACGCAAATCTTTGCCGCTGCGGGCTTCACGCCAGTCTGGGTGGCGGCGGACCTCAATTTGTGGCTCTGGTTTGGTGCCGGCGGTGGGATTCGAACCCACACTGGCGGACTCCTAAGGCCCGTGCCTCTGCCGTTGGGCTACGCCGGCGCCCGGTGACGGGTGCACCTGATGCGGATGAGGATACGGGAGTCAGAGGCCGAGGTCTTTGCGCAGCTTGGCGACGTGGCCGGTGGCGCGGACGTTGTAGAGGGCCTTGTCGACACGGCCCTGCGGGTCGATCACGAAGGTGGACCGGATGACCCCGGTGACCGTCTTGCCGTACATCTGTTTCTCGCCATAAGCGCCGTAGGCCGTCAGAACCGAACGGTCCACATCGGACAACAGCGGGAACGGCAGACCCTCCGCGTCGCGGAACTTCGCCAGTTTCTCCGGCGGGTCCGGGGAGACGCCGAGGACCGCGAACCCGGCGGTGTCCAGCTCAGCGAGGTTGTCCCGGAAATCACAGGCCTGCTTGGTGCAGCCGGGGGTGCTGGCCGCTGGATAGAAGTAGACCACCACGGATCGGCCCTGGTAGTCCGTGAGCGAGACGGGCTTGCCGTCGGCATCGGGCAGGGTGAACCGCGGGGCGGTGTCGCCGGGGGAGAGCCGGGCGTTGTCGGTCACAGCCTGGACGCTACCGCTCTGATGGGGCGGCCTCTCCACCCGGTTAGCGCCTGACCTACGGTGTGCCGCACGTACACCGCGCGAGGAGGATTCATGGCTCGGGACGCTGACACCATCGAACGTGATATCGAGCAGGCGCGTGACGCGCTGGCGGCGACGCTGGAGGAGCTCAGCACTCGCCCCCAGCGTGCGATCGAGGCGGGCAAAGAGCAGCTCAAGGAGCAGGTGGAGGCCAGGATGGCCAATCCGGCAGTGCGCTACTCCCTGATGGGCGCCGGCGGGCTGATCGCGCTGCTGCTGTTGCGCAAGCTCTTCCGCTAAGCCACCACGGCGAAGGACTCGCCGGAGAGCCGCACGCCGTCCTGGGCAGGGCTCGCGTCGCCGGAGGCGAGCAGGACCTCGGAGGGCCCGGCGCCGAGCGCCACAGCGGTCGGCTGGGCGCCCAGGTTCACCACGACCCGCAGCGCACCGCGATGCAGGATGATCGTCCGGGCGTGGTCATCCACGTCGACCTTCAGGGCGTCCAGCCGGGGATCGGAAAGTTCCGGGTGGCTCTTGCGCAGCGCGATCAGCTGCTGGTAGAGGCGGAGCAGGGTGGCGTGCGGCTCAGTGCCGAGTTCTGACCAATCCAGCTGGGAGCGCCGGAAAGTCCGCTCGTCGTTCGGGTCGGGCACGTCCGTGGCATCCCACCCGTGCTCGGCGAACTCCGCGAAACGGCCACGGCGGATCGCCTCACGCAGCTGCGGGTCGGGCATGAACGAGAAGAACTGGAACGGAGTCGCGGCACCCCACTCCTCACCCATGAAGATCATCGGCGTGTACGGGGAGCACAGCACCAGCGCCGCGCCGCAGGCCAGCAGGCCCGGCGACAGGGTGGCGGAGATCCGGTCCCCGGTGGCGCGGTTGCCGACCTGGTCGTGGTTCTGCAGGTAGGCGACGAACTTCCAGCCAGGCAGCTGCGCTGTGTCTACCGGCCGGCCGTGGGTGCGCCGCCGGAATTCCGACCAGCGCCCGTCGTGGAAAAACGCCCTGCGCAGGGTCCGGGCCAGCTCGGGCAGCCCGCCGAAGTCGACGTAGTAGCCCTGATGCTCGCCGGTCAGGGTGGCGTGTAAGCAGTGATGGATGTCGTCGTCCCACTGCGCGGCCAGGCCGTAGCCACCGGCCGCGCGCGGGGTGACCAGCCGCGGATCGTTGAGGTCGGACTCGGCGATCAGCGACAGTGGCCGCCGCAGCCGCGTCGCCAGGGCGTCCGCCTCGGTGGTCAGCTCCTCCAGCAGGTGGATGGCCCGGGTGTCCCGCAGCGCGTGCACCGCGTCCAGGCGCAGTCCATCCAGGTGGTAGTAGCGCAGCCACTCCAGCACGTTGTCGATGACGTATCGGCGCACCTCATCGGAGTGCGGGCCATCCAGATTCACTGTCGGGCCCCAGATGTTGCTCCCGGCGAAGTAGGGGCCGAAACGGTCCAGGTAGGCACCGGAGGGGCCGAGGTGATTATGCACCACGTCGAGGATCACGCCCAGCCCGCGGGCGTGGCAGGCGTCCACGAAACGCTTGAACCCGTCCGGCCCGCCGTAGTTCTCCGTGACGGCGTACCAGCCCACCCCGTCATAGCCCCAGTTCCGGGGTCCGTCGACGGCGTTGACCGGCATCACCTCCACCAGATCCACGCCCAGCTCGACGAGGTGATCGAGGCGTTCGATGGCGGAGTCGAAGGTGCCCTCAGGGGTGAACGTCCCGATGTGCAGCTCGTAGAGCACGCTGCCGGCCAGCGCCCGGCCGGTCCAGTGTTGATCGGTCCACTCGAAGGCGTCGTGGTCGTAAAGACGCGACGCGGCGTGCACCCCGTTGGGTTGCCAGCGGGATCGGGGATCGGGTAGCGGCGTGTCCTCGTCGTCGAGCTGAAACGCGTAGTCACTACCTGGCCCGGCGTCGTGGACGGCGCCGCACCACCAGCCGCCCGATGTTCGGGCCATCTCGTGCCTGGCTCCGTCGACTAAGACCTGCACCCGCTTGCACAGCGGCGCCCACACCGTGAAGTCCATGAGCACCGATCTTGTCAGGGTCGGGTGGCATTGTCCTGGCCATGACTACCGCGAGGGGGCACCATGGCGGCATGGCCACGGGACTGGACGGGTTTAGCTCGGCGGGAGAGTTCACCGTGGATGATCTTGAGCGGATGCCGGAGGACGGGCTCCGTTACGAATTGCTCGACGGGACACTCCTGGTGAGTCCTGCGCCAGGGGTGTGGCACCAGGAAGTGGTGCTTGAGCTCGCGATCAGGCTGCGCGCCGCGTGCCCACCGGAGCTGCACGTGGTAATCGCGCCGTTCGAGTGGCGTGGTAACCGGTGGACGGCGTTGCAACCTGATGTGCTGGTTGCCCGGCGCGCTGATCTGCTCGCGGTGACGGGCGGGAAGTTTCTTGCCGAGCCGCCGGTGCTCGCTGTTGAGGTGTTGTCCCCGAGCACCCGGCGAATCGATCGGCTGTCCAAGCTGTCCGCGTACGAGGAGGCTGGCGTCGCCTCGTACTGGCTGGTCGATCCGGATCCGGAGACACCATCGCTCCATGCGTTGGATCTGGTAGATGGCAGGTACGCCGAGGCCGGGTGCCCATCGGGGGAACAGGCTTGGCAAGCGCGGCGGCCATTCCCCGTCACCGTCCGCCCAGCGGATCTCGTCGCCGGCCTGCGTCGGACGTGAGGTCAGCTGGCGAGTAGTACGGTGCCGACCGAGATACGGCCGAAACGTTTAACGACCGGGCGTCTTCCCTGATTAGCGGCTGACAGTGCGGTGCGGGCCCGAGGGCCGGGTGTGGTCTCCGTCGTTCGCGTCCAATGCGAAGCCGTCGCATCGGATGCGAGGACCCGGCTTGGGCTGCTGGACCTGGTGATCTTGCTGTCCGTGGTGCTCGGTAGCGTTGCACTATCGCGTTGGTCCGGATGGTGGATCGGGGTGTGTGGTGGCGTCGGTCGAGCGGACGGCTTACCCGAGGTTCAAGCGCACGATCTCCGGCCGGGAGTTGGACGAGGCGTTCACCCTGAGTCCCAGCGAGATCGCCTGGGCGAGTGAGCGCGCCACGACCGATCAGCACCGGCTTGTCCTGTTGGTGCTGCTCAAGTGCTACCAGCGGCTAGGTTACTTTCCGAACCTGCTGAAGGTGCCCGCCGAGGTCGTCAGCCACCTGCGCGCCCAGGCCGGTATCGACCCGTCTGTGCCCGCGGTGCACGAGGCGCAGGCCACCGCGAAATGGCACCGTGGCCTGGTCCGGGCCCGGTTGGAGGTCAAGTACAAGCCGGCTATGGTCCGCGGGATCGCCGAGACGGCGTTGCGGGAGGCCGCGCAGACCAAGGACAATCCGGCCGACCTGATCAACGCGGCGCTGGAGACGCTGGTCAAGGAGCGACACGAGCTGCCCGGCTACTCCACCCTGGACATCTTGGCGACCCGGATCCGCACCGAGGTCAATACCGAGCTGTTCGGTCGGGTCGTGGCTCGGCTTGATGAGGAGGACAAGGAGCGGATCCTGGGGCTGCTGCGGGTGGCGCCCGGCCAGCGGCGCAGCGAGTTCGACCGGCTCAAGGACACCGCGCGTAATCCCTCGATCAGCAAGCTCAAGCAGTGGCTGGAGCATCTGTCCAGGTTGGACGCGCTGGGGTCGACCGTGAAGTGGCTGGAGGGCCTGGCCGCAGGCAAGATCAGCCACTTCGCTGGCGAGGCGCGGGTGCTGGATGCCAGTGAGATGGCCGATGTCGGGCTGGGCAAGCGGTTGACCCTGCTGATCTGCCTGCTGCACACCGCCCGGATCGGGGTCCGCGACGACGTGGTCACGATGTTCTGCAAGCGGGTCGCGGTGATCACCAAGCGGGCGCGGGACCGGCTGGAGGAGATCCGTGCCCAGCATCGGGAGACCTCCGAGTGGCTGCTGGGGGTGTTCGGTGAGGTGTTGGGCGGGACCCGGCACGCGCTGGCCCCAGCCGAGGGCCGGCGGTCGCGGCCGGAGCCGACGAAGATGGTGGCCGAGCAGGTCGGGCGGATGATGCTGGCCACCCTGGAGCGGGCCGGTGGCCTGGACAAGGTCGCGGGCGCGCACGAGGAGGTTTCCGCCCACCACGGCAACAACTACGCCCCGCTGGTGCACCAGTTCTACAAGTCCCACCGGTCGGCGTTCTTCGACCTGATCGAGGCGCTGGACCTGGAGGCCACCAGCGCTGACCGCGCCGTGGTGGAGGCGGTGGCGTTCCTCAAGGCCAACCAGCACCGCACCGGCGAGTACCTGTCCGTCCAGGTCGGCGACGGCGAGGAGCTGCTGGACCTGTCGTTCGCCTCGGAGGCGTGGCAGAAGATCCTGCGCCCGCGGGGGCGTCCCGGCGTGGTGGTGCGCCGGCACTTCGAGGTGTGCGTGTTCTCCCACCTGGCCGCTGAGCTGCGTTCGGGCGACATCGCGGTGCTGGGCAGCGATTCTTACGCCAACCTGCACGCCCAACTGCTGTCCTGGGAGTCGTGCGAGCCGGACGTGGCCGATTACTGCGCGCAGGCGGGGATCCCCGCCACCGCGACGAAGTTCACAGCGTGGTGTCGGGCTGAGCTGACCGCGATGGCGGCGAAGGTCGACGCCGGCTACCCGGCCAACGCCGACCTGATCATCGACTCCGAGGGCACGCCGGTGCTCAAGGTCCGCAAGGGCAAGGACCGCCGTGCCTCAGCGAAGACGCTGGAGCAGGCCGTGCGGGAGCGGATGCCGCAGCGGCCGCTGCTGGACATCATCACCGGCACCGCGCACCGGCTGGGGTGGCACCGGCACTTCGGTCCGGCGTCCGGTTCGGACCCGAAGATCCGGGACCCGCTGGGCCGCTATTCGGTGATGGCCTTCACCTATGGAGCCAATCTCGGCCCCTATCAGATGGCCCGGCATCTGCGGGGCGGGGTCTCGCCCCACGAGATTTCCCTGCTGGGCAACAAACACGTGACCGCGATGAAGCTGCACCACGCCTCGGTCGATGTCATCAACGGGTTTGCCGAGCTGGACTTGTCCCGGATCTGGGGCACGGGTAAGAGCGTGGCCGCCGACGGCTCGCAGATCGACACGTGGGATAGCAATCTTCTCGCCGAGTCGTCGATTCGCTATGGCGGGTACGGGGGAATCGCATACCGGCACGTGTCCGACACCTACATCGCGTTGTTCTCCCGGTTCATTCCGTGCGGGGTGTGGGAGGCCGTCTACATCATCGACGGTCTACTCAAGAACGAATCGGAAGTGCAACCGGACACGATTCACGCGGACACACAAGGGCAGTCGCTGCCGGTGTTCGGGCTGGCCACACTGTTGGGTTTCGACCTGCTTCCTCGGATTCGGAACTGGAAGGACCTGGTGTTCTACCGGCCCGATCCGGGCGTCCGGTACAAGCATATCGACTCGCTGTTTGGTGCCGAGGCGGTGGACTGGGAGTTGATCGAGACGCATTGGCCGGATTTGATGCGGACGGTCATCTCGATCCGGGAGGGCGTGCTGTCTTCGGAGACGCTGCTGCGCCGGTTGGGTAACCATTCCCGGAAGAACCGCCTGTATCAGGCATTCCGGGAACTTGGGCGCGCGATGCGTACGATCGTGTTGCTGCGGTATCTGTCCGAACCGGAGCTGAGGGAGGGTATCACCTCGGTCACCAATAAGGTGGAGGCGTTCCACGGGTTCTCGCAGTGGCTCATGTTCGGTGGCGCCCTGATTGGGCACAACGACCCCGACTATCACGAGAAGATCGTCAAGTTTAACGAGCTGGTCGCGAATTGTGTTATTTACCAGACCACTCTGGACATCACTGCCGTGGTCAACCAGTTGGTCGACGAGGGGCACCCGGTCGACCCCGACGACCTGGCCACCATCTCGCCGTACTTGACCGAGCACATCCGTCGGTTCGGTGAGTGGGTGCTAGACACCAGCCCACCAGACCCGGTAGTGACCACCCGCCTGCAGGTCGGCCGGGTCGCATGAGGCCGCATGGCTTCACTGGCACCTTGGCCGGTCTTCACCCTCCCCTCGGTTGCCGGTTGCTCACGCACAGACTCAGTGGGTGGCGACCCGGGGCCGGGCCTTGTGCACCGCGGCCCAGGGTCAACCCGCACCCCAGGTCCGGCAGGGTGGCGCTAACGCGGCCGGCCTCGGGGTGGATCGCGGCGACCGCCATATCAGCGGCCGCACTCGGTGCGGGCAGCCCTGGCGTGAGATCCACGCGGATGGAGTCACCACCGTGGGGGGCTGCTGATCGCCGCGGTGTTGAGTCGTTGCCAGTAGATCCGGTACGCCTTGCGG
>DASTBN010000357.1:0-2457 GCA_035712045.1 Pseudonocardiaceae bacterium | reverse complement strand
ATGGCGCTCCAATACGACAATGCGACGAGTGGGCCGAGCAGGACGCGGACGCGGCCCGCACGCTGATCCCCGCTCTGGTGAAGGTTATCCGGGCTCTGCTGATCGAGCACAAGATGATGCCCTCTGGCGACTGCCGCATCTGCCAGTCAGCCTGGCCCTGCCCGGTCATGACCACGATCCGCGCACTGCTCAAAGACCGGAACACGAGTTCAACGCCCTTGTCATGCGGGCGAACAGCGACGAGCGGCGGCCCGGATTAACGCGGCAGCCGGATTAGCTCTCGGTGCCGCCATCCAGCTCGGCGAGGAACCGCTCAACTTCGGCGGCGATTTCCTCGTCAGTGGGCACCGGTCCCGCCGCCGCGGCGGGCAATGGCCGCCGAGCGGGATTATTCATCACAGTGTCGAACTGCTCCTCCAGGCTGGCCACCACGGACATGGTCTCCGGGGAACGGGCGATCTGCTCGTTCACCTCGGCCAGCACCCGCTGCGCGGCGGGCAGCAGGGAGTCCATCGGCAGGCTCAGCCCGCTGCTGCGCGCCAGATGCTCCAGCAGGCCACGCGCTGATTCCGGATACTCGACACCCGCCAGATAGTGCGGCACATGCACCACGAAGCCCATCGCGTCGTGGCCGATCTCGCCCAGCCGCAGCTCCATCAGCGCCCCGGCATGGCCGGGGATCCGCATGCCGGCGAACCACCGCCGGTAATCAGAGATCAGCTCGCGGCGGGTGGCGTGCGCGGTGACTGTCGTCGGGCGGGTGTGCGGGACCGCCATCGGCACCGCGCTCAGGCCCACAGTCAGCCGCACCTCGAAGCGTTCGACCAGCTCACGGACCGCGTCCGCGAATCGTTCCCACTGCAGATCCGGCTCCGGGCCGGTCAGCAGCAAGAACGTGGTGCCTGTCTGATCCTGAATCTCGTAGAGCACCAATTCGGGCTCCGCGTAACCCGACCAGCCGTCCCCGTCGAAGGTCATCACCGGACGGCGAGACCGGTAGTCGAGGAGCTGGTCGATGTCGAACGTCGCGACTACCCGATGCTCCAGGTTCGCCAGCAGATGGGCCACCGCCACCTGCGCGGCCTGGCCCGCGTCAACGAATCCAGTGAGCGCGTGCACTAGTACCATGCCCGCTCCGGTGGCTGGCTCCGTCTCGATCCGGTACAGCTCGGTATTCACAACAGGGATAACGCGTCGGCGTGGCTGGTTCATCCCGCGGGGGGCAGGCAGAGATCGACTTCACAACGCGGCCGCCCGGCGGCAGGATCTGGCACTATGCCACTGCCCTCGCGACACCTTTTCGCGTTTCTCGCCGCGTTAGTGCGCAGTCCCGCCACGGTGGGAGCGGTAGCGCCGAGTTCTTCGCACTTGGCGGCCCGGCTGGCCGCTGTGGTGTCTGCCGCTGGTGACCCTGTCGTGGTCGAGCTGGGGCCAGGTACTGGGTCGGTCACGGCTGCCATCGAGCGCCGGCTTGGTGGCCGCGGGCGTCACCTGGCGGTCGAGATCGACCCGGTGCTGGCTACCTATCTGCGTGCCGAGCACCCGGATGTCGAGGTGCTGGTCGGGGACGCCCGCGAACTGGAGCGCTTGTTCGCCAAACACCGGGTGAGCGAGGTCAATGCCGTGATCAGCGGGCTGCCGTGGTCACTGATCGATCCCGGCGCGCAGCGCGTGATCGTTAACGCGACGGCACGGTCGCTGGCTCCTGCGGGTTGCTTCACCACCTTCGCCTACGTGCACGCGCTCTCGATGACCCGGGCGCGCCAGTTCCGCGCGTTACTCGACGAAGTATTCGATGAGGTGCTCACCACACGCACGGTGTGGCGGAATCTGCCCCCGGCGGTGACCTACGTCTGCCGGCGGCCCAGCGCGCCAGGATAGCCGTTTCCCCCGACATCTCGCTCACGATGAGGCCCGGGCGCCAGGAGTAGTCCACACAGCCCCCTGCTGTCCACAGTTGGTGATCATCGTGCTGGCCCGCGCGGTGACGCGGGAGGACCGTTCATTGGCATGAGCGCACCTGCCGCCGGTCGCATCCGGCTCTCCGACCCTTCCGAACTGATCGCCGCCGTCCCCCACCTTCTTGGTTTCCACCCGCGAGAATCCGCGGTCCTCATCGCTCTCCATGGCAAGAGCCTGGGCCTGACGATGCGCACCGATCTCGTGGCCGACGACGAGGCGCCGCGACTGGCCGAGTACGTGCTCACGCCGATCACCCGGCAGCGGCCCACCGGTGTGGCGCTGGTCGTGATCGGCGGCGGGACCCCAGACGGTGATCTCCCGCGCCGGGTGCTGGTAGACGCCCTCGGCGACGCGCTGAGCGGTGCGGGGATCCCCCTGGTACACGCGGTGTGGACCGCCGAGACGGCCGGCGGGCAACCGTGGTGCTGCTATGACGACCCGGATTGCGCTGGCACGGTGCCCGATCCCGCGATCAGCCCGCTGGCGGCCGCGACG
>DASTBN010000356.1:0-5092 GCA_035712045.1 Pseudonocardiaceae bacterium | reverse complement strand
ATTTGCGGCCGGGCAGATAACTCGGGCGGGATTGAATCATGCCCTGCTTGGACATTTTCATTGTCCATTAGACGCGCCCAACCACACCTATCCGGGTAATCCGGACCCTTTGACATTCGGCGAGACTGGTGAGCGGGCAGCGGTGCTGCTCACCGTGGCCGCTGATGGCGCGGTCTCCCGCGAGCGATTTCCGGTGGCGAGTTCAGCGGTGAGCGACGTGATGGTGGACTTGACCGGTGTCACACATTCTGGGCAAGCGATACAACGGATTCGTGAGATGCTGTCCGGCCGATCTGGTGTCGTCCGTGTGACTTTAGACGGTGAGATCGGCCGAGACGTTGATCTGCGTGTGGCGGATATCGCGGCGCTCGTGGTACCCGGCCTGGACGCCATAATTCCTAGGCGCGGTACGATCTCGGTCGCTTACGATTTTGAACTGCTAAGCCAGGAGCAGACGGTCCGCGGGCAGTTCGTCCGTGATGTCTTGGCCGCTCCAGACCTCACCGATGATCAGCGTCGTCGTGTCCTGGTGACCGGCTTACGTGCCCTGGATGGTCGCCACGAAGAGTTGGAAGTGCACTGATGCGTATTCGGTCCGTGACCGCGCAGGCCTTTGGTCCTTTGCGCGGAGAGACACTGGAATTCGCGGATGGGTTGACCGTTGTCGTGGGGAATAACGAGTCAGGCAAATCGAGCTGGCATGCGGCGATGTTCGCGGCGTTGTGTGGTCGCCGCCGAGGACGAGGCCGGCCATCAGAGGACGAGCAGCGATTCGTGGAGCGGCACAAACCTTGGGATTACGAAGACTGGGTCGTCAGCGCGCGAATATCGCTCGATAACGGACGCAGGATCGAGCTCCGGCATGATTTGGCCGGAAGGGTCGACTGTCAGGCGAGAGATCTGGACATCGGCCAGGACGTTTCGTCCGAGGTGATGCATGAGGGCTCACCGGATGGCTCACGCTGGCTGGGCTTGGACCGTTCGGCCTTTGTCTCGACAGCATGCGTCGAGCAAGCGCAGCTACTGCGGGTCCGCGGCGACGCCAATTGCCTTCAACGACATCTACAGCGGGCTGCCGCTACCGCAGCCACGGACACCACCACGGCGGCCGCCCTCGAGCGCATTGACGCGTTCCAGCGAGAGCAGGTCGGCACAGATCGCGTCAACTCGACCAAACCGTTGCGGCGCGCGATACAAGCCGTTGATCAGGCCGAGTGCGCGTTAGAGCTCGCTCGCCGCGACCATGTCGCTTACCTCGCTCGCATCCAGCGCGTCGATGAATTACGTCAGGTCGCTGCCGCCGCAGATGCCAAGCTGCACGCGTATGAGGCAGCGGCGGCCGCAGCCAGTGCGCGTCTGCGTACCGATCAAGCGGCGCGCGCGCGTGAGCTGTATGCGGTGTATGGCGACACGATGCCAGTGCTGATTCCTGACGATGACGAGCTCGCCCGTCAGGTCATGGGGGCATTGGCCGCGTGGCAAGCGATGCCACCGGAACCGGTGGCTCTGAGCCAGACAAGCCAGCAGCTGCGCGAAGAGCTGTCCGCGTTGCCGATTCTTCCCGAGGGCGATGTCGAGGAGCATCCGACCGTGCGTCGCGCTCTTGACCGGGTCCATCGTGGACAGGCGCAGCTAGAGCTGCACGATCGCGACCGCCCATTTGATCCAGCACCGATCGTCTCGAATGTCGCCGCGACCGACGACGAACTACTCGACCTCGCCAGGGCATTGGAGAAGTCATCGCCGGACCCGGACCCGAGGGGCGCTCATGCGCGACGAACCGTGGCCTCAGGCACTGCGGAGCCCTCGCGGCGGGGTATGGCGACTCCCTTGCTCGTGGTGGGATCGCTCATCGCCGCGATCGGGGCGTTGATACTGCTATTGGGTGGTACGCGAATCGGGATCGCAGTCTTCATTCTTGGTGCGGCGCTATTAATTGGGGGAACGTTTGCGGGCACGTTCCGCCGTAACGGCGTTGATTCCGGCGATCGGGTGGTCCCCTCAGAGGATTCCAACGCCACGCTACGCCGTGAATGGGCTGTCGCGCGCTGTCGCGAACTCGACATAGCCGCTAATCCGGCGCTGCTGCGAGAAATGCCGAAAAAACGAGCCCAAGCTGAACTGTACCAGCGATGGGTGAATCGCCGCTCCGATTTAAACCGGGAGTTGACAGCGGCAGCGGATGAGCTAGCCAAAGCGCTGAGCGAACGGGGGCAGCCGGCTGAGAGAATAGACATGTCGCGGCTCGACGCCGCTGTCGTGCGTTACCAGGATGACTGCCGCGCTCGTGCGGCCCAGGCGTTGGAAGCTCGTCGCCGTGACGACCTGACTGCTCGGCTGGACGCCTGCCAGGCTGCCGAGACGCGGGCTTCCAGAGACACGCAGGAACGCGACCGCGCGCGGCAACGGGTCATCGCGGCGGCCCGGGCGTGCTCATTGCCAGCCCAAACACCCTCGCAAGCCGCCGACGCCCTACAGGAGTGGTCAGCGCAGCGGATGAAGCAATTCGCTGCGCCCGCGCGCGCCCAACAAGAGTGGGCCGAACTGCGGGCTCTTCTTGAGGGTGGCTCAATCGCCGAGCTCACTCAATCAGCACGCAGCGCCTCTGAAAAGGCTGCGCAGTTGGCCGCTGTCGCGGACCAGGAAATTCTCATGGCCCTTGATGAGACTACCGCAGCGGCTAGATTGCCGGAACTACGTCTAGCGGCTCCGGAAGCGCACATTCAGGCCGCAGCCGCCGAGGGTGAGTTGCACGCTTTAACTGCAACGATCCGTAGTGTCGCGGATGCGGAAGAGACGGCCGAAGCCGCCGCGGCCGAGTTGGCGCGTGTCCGCGAACTAGAGCAAACGCTGAACCTGACCCGCGATTTTCTTCGGGCCGCGGAGGGCAGAGTCCACCGAGAAGTCGCGCCCGTACTCGCCCAAACGGTCAAGAGGTGGTTGCCAACGGTGACTGGCGGACGGTACGTCGACGTCACGGTTAACCCGACGGATCTGGAAGTCAGGGTCTGCGGACCGACGCGGCCCTGGAGATCGGCGGACCTGCTCTCATATGGCACCGCCGAGCAGATATACTTATTATTGCGAGCAGCGCTCGCGGACCACCTGACCAGAGGTCACGACACCTGCCCGCTGCTTCTTGACGATGTGACTGTGCACGCGGACGCGGACCGCACCCGAAACATACTCGACTTGTTACTGGACCTTTCTGCGGAACGGCAGATCGTTGTCTTCACCCAAGAAGAGCAAGTAGAGGTCTGGGCTCGTCAGCGCTTGACTTCTCCCAGACACGCTATTGTGAGACTCCCTCCGATAGGAGTGGTATAACAAGCAGGATCCGCCTCGGCTATCGGCTGGCCGTCGCCGACGATGAGCCGCACCTTCTGACGCGCCAGCTGTTGGGCATCCTGTTCGCCCCTTAACGTGCCGCGTTCAGTGGATGGTGATGGTTTCTTGCGACAGAAAAGGAGACACCCCCGCTCACAGTCCCCGGGGTCCGCCGGGAGCGGCGAGGCCGTGCAGGAAGGGGTTGCTGGCGCGTTCCCGGCCGATGGTGGTGGTGGGGCCGTGGCCGGGCAGGACGGTGGTGTCGTCGTCCAGCACCAGGATCTTCTCCCGGAGGGAGGTGAGCATCTGCTGGTGGTCACCACCGGGCAGGTCGGTCCGTCCGATCGAGCCGGCGAAGAGGGTGTCCCCGGACACCAGCAGGCCCTGCCCGTCGGCGGTCACCGAGCGGAACGTCACCGAGCCACGGGTGTGGCCGGGGGTGTGATCGACGGTCAAGGTCAGCCCGGCCAGATCCAAGGACGACCCGTCGGCCAAAGTGCGCACCTCACGCGGCTCGCGCAGTTCCACCCGGCCGCCAAAGAGGCCGCCGAGGAACTGCCGGGCATCGGTGGTGAACGCGCGCAACGGATCGGACAGCAAGACCCGGTCCTCCGGGTGGATCCAAGCCGGTATGTCGTGACCGTCGCAGACCGGCGCTACCGCGAAGATGTGATCGAAATGACCGTGGGTGAGCAGCACCGCCACCGGGTCGAGCCGGTGGCGGCGAAGCAGATCCGCCAGCGGTTGCTCCGCGCCCTCCCCCGGGTCCACCACCACGCAGGGCCCGCCTTCACCGGGAGCGAGCACGAAACAATTCGCCTGGAAGGAACCAGCGGGGAAACCTGCGACCAACACATCCGCCAGCCTAGAGCCCGCCCGCCGAGGCTGACGCCAGGCTCATGCACGGCCCACTTAGACTTCCCAGCGATCGTCAGCGAAACCGAAACCGCAGGAGTCACGGGTGCCCACGAACGAGCAGCGCCGCGAGGCGGCGAAGCGCAAACTGGATCGCCAGCTCGCCCGCCGGGCGGAACGCGCCAAGGCGCGCCGCCGGTACGCGGTCGCTGGCGGCGCGGGCGCGGTGGTGCTCGTCGTCGGCCTCGTGATAGTGATCGTGACCCTGAGCAACAGGAGCCAGGCGCCCAGCACCGCGGCGACGTCATCCACCCCGCCCGCACCGGCCAGCTCCAGTCCCGCCGCTCCCCCGGCGGACACCAAACTGGCCGCCGCGCCGGTCCGGCCGAAGCCACTGCCCGCCTCAGTGGACTGCCAGTACCAGCCGACCCCCCAGGAACCCCCGGCTAGGCCCGTGAAACTTCCGCTGGCCGGGCCCACCGATGCCAAAGGCACCGTGGCGGCGACCATGCGGACCTCGGCCGGCCCGATCAGCCTCACCCTCGACCGGGCGCTGGCGCCATGCACGGTCAACAGTTTCCTGAGCCTGGCCAAGCAGGGCTTCTACGCCAACACCTCGTGCCACCGGCTGGTCACCCTCCCTTCGCTGCATGTCCTGCAGTGCGGGGATCCGACCGGGTCAGGTACCGGCGGGCCCGGCTACACGATCCCGGACGAGGTGTTCCCCGAGCTGACCTACGGCCGCGGTTACGTCGCGATGGCCAACACCGGTCAGCCCAATAGCGGCGGGAGCCAGTTCTTCCTCGTTTATGGGCAAAGTCAGCTGCCGCCTCAGTACACCGTTTTCGGCACCATCTCGGCGGACGGAGTAAAGGTGATCGACGAGATAGCCAAGGCGGGCGATGATGGC
>DASTBN010000355.1:0-2628 GCA_035712045.1 Pseudonocardiaceae bacterium | reverse complement strand
TCGCGGTCGCGGACGCGGTCGACGTCGTGCTTACCACGGGCGGCACCGGGATCAGTCCCACCGACCGCACACCCGAGGCGACCGAGCCGCTGCTGGATCGGCGCCTGCCTGGATTGGCGGACGCGATCCGCTCAGCTGGGCTGCCTCAGGTGCCCACTGCGGTGTTATCCCGGGGGCTGGCCGGAGTGGCGGGCACGACGCTGGTCGTCAATTTGCCTGGCTCGACTGGCGGGGTTCGTGATGGCCTGGCGGTCCTCGACCGGGTACTAGACCATGCCGTCGAACAGCTTCACGGCACTGATCACACCGGTAGCGGAACCGGGCAGCCCACTGTCACAGCGCGCTCTCACGCCCACCAGCCCAGCCACGCTCCAGCCACAGCCGGGGCGGATAGCGTGCCCACTGACGTCGTGCTCCGCGCGATCGTCACCGAGGAGCCGCTGGATGTCGAGGACCACGCGCGGCTGGTGGCTCGCTCAGCCGCTGGCGCCGTGGTGAGCTTCTCCGGGGTCGTCCGTGACCATGACGGCGGTAAAGGAGTGCGTGCGCTGGAGTATTCCGGCCATCCCAGTGCCAGCGATGTGATCACACGGGTGGCCGGCCAGATCGCCGCGACCCACCCTGAGGTGCTCGGGCTGGCGGTCAGTCACCGGGTCGGCGCATTGAAGATCGGCGATTCCGCACTGGCGTGCGCGGTGGCCGCAGCCCACCGGCAGGCCGCCTTCGCGGCGTGCGCGGCGCTGGTGGATGAGGTGAAGTCACAGCTGCCCATCTGGAAGCGGCAGGAGTTCGCGGACGGCACGGAGCAATGGGTTAATTCGCCCTGAGCTCGATTGCTGCCGGGCCCGATCGCCGCCATGCCGGTTAGCCGCCGGCGAACGGCGGCAGGATATCCAGCTCGGCCGTGGATGGCAGCGGCGTCGCGCGATCCCGTACCGCGACGGAATCCAGCAGGAAGCTGCACGCGGTGAGCACTTTGCTCAACGCCTCGCCATGCCGGGCCGCGATCTCCGCGAGCGCGTCAGCGACCGTGGCGTTCTCGCCGACATCGACGTTCTCGCTGGTCAGGCCAGCAGCGGCACGCGCTGCCGCGAAGTACCGCACGGTCACCATCGTGACGCCCCCCGATCTTGCGATCGATCGAACAACGAAACACTTGAGAGTACCGTGAGAGAGCCGGGGTCCTCGAAAATCGGCTATCGGGGGAGGGCCCCGGGTGTTCAGGCACGGGACACGCTGGCGTAGTTGTGTTCCTCAGGTGCGGAGGTATTCTTGACCATGTGCCGCACTACCGGATGGCCGAAATAGCTGAGCTGTTCGGCGTAAGCGATGACACGGTTCGGCGCTGGGCGGACTCCGGCCAGCTGACTGCGATCCGCGACGCCGGTGGCCGCAAAGCGGTGGACGGGGTGGAACTCGCGGCGTTCGCCAAGGCGCAGGCGCAGGCCACGCCTGACCCGTCGATGGTGGATCGTTCCGCACGTAACCGCTTCGTCGGGCTGGTCACCGAGGTGATCACCGACACGGTGATGGCACAGGTGGAGATGCAGTGCGGGCCACACCGGGTAGTTTCGCTGATGAGTAGCGAAGCGGTCCGGGACCTGGGGCTCACGCCGGGCGTGCTCGCGGTGGCTGTGGTGAAGTCGACTCAGATCATGGTCGAAACGCCTGGAGGGCGTGGATGAAGCGGCTCATCGCCGCGGTGAGTCTGGTAGCGGGGCTGGCGCTCGCGGGTTGCGTCAATAACCAGACGGCCGCACCGGGCCAGCAGCGGACTCCAGTCACCGTGCTGGCGGCAGCCTCGCTCAAGGACGTGTTCACCAAGCTGCAGCCGCAGTTCGAGGCCGCCAATCCGGGCGCTGAGCTGACGTTCAACTTCGGTGGCTCGTCAGATCTGGCGCAGCAGATTATCAACGGGGCGCCCGCCGATGTCTTCGCCTCGGCCAACGACGCGCAGATGAACGTGGTCCGGGACAAGGGAAAGCTGGCGGGCACGCCACAGCCGTTCGTCACCAACGTGCTCACCATCGTGGTGCCCCCGGGCAATCCGAAAAGTATCCGCTCGTTCGCCGATCTGGCCAAGCCTGGAGTCACTGAGGTCGTGTGCGCTCCGCAGGTGCCCTGCGGAGCGGCCACCGTCAAGATCGAGAAGGAGACCAACATCGCGCTCAGCCCGGCCAGCGAGGAAAACGACGTGCTCGCCGTACTTTCCAAAGTAGAGGCCGGAGTCGCCGACGCCGGGCTGGTCTATGTCACCGACGCCCGGACCGCCGCCGGGAAAGTCCAGGAGATCGCCTTCCCCGAGGCCGCCAAGGCCGTCAACACCTACCCGATCGCGGCGATCAGCGGCTCCCCGCACGCTCAGCTCGCGCAGGCGTTCGTGGACTTCATCCACAGCGCCCCCGCCCGGGAGCAGTTCACCGCCGCGGGTTTCGGTCCTGCTTGACCCAGCTCAAGGATCCGCACACCGTCCACACCGGACTGCCTGGCGTGCTGTGGGTGCCCGCGATGGCCGGACTCGGGCTGATCGTGCTGCCGGTGATCGGGCTGATCGTGCGGGCACCCTGGTCCCGGTTCGGGGCCCTGATCACCAGCGAATCCGCGCTCGCCGCGTTCAAGCTCTCGCTC
>DASTBN010000354.1:0-6988 GCA_035712045.1 Pseudonocardiaceae bacterium | reverse complement strand
TGGCGGAAAGCCCGGCACGGGGCTGTCCCCCCGGTCCGTGCAGTTGACCTTGTCGCGGCTGCGCTCAGCGCTGGGCGATGCAGTGAACCGACACCTGGTGGAGTGGAACGTCGCAGCGCAGGTGCGCTGCCCGGCGCAGGTCAAGCCAGAACGGCAGCCGTGGACCGATGTGGAGGTCCGGGTGTTCCTGGGATCCCTAGTGGGACAGCGGCTGCACGCGGTGATGCTGCTGGCCCTGCTCGGGTTGCGACCGGCGGAGACCTGCGGGCTGCGCTGGGTCGATGTTGACCTCGACGCGGGGACGCTGCTGGTGTGTAACACCCGGACCCTGGTCGCCACCGATGACGGCATGATAGTGGTGGAGAAGGGCCCGAAATCATCGGCCGGGAAGCGGTCCCTGCCGTTGCCCTCGCAGGCCACTGCGGCACTGCGCACGTTCAAGGCCATGCAAGCCCGGGAGCACCTAGCCGCCGGTCGGGCCTATGACGACACCGGGTACGTCTTGGTCGACGAGCTTGGGGCCCCGCAGCGCACCGACTGGCTGCGGCGGCGCATGTACTAGGCGATGGCCACGGCTGAGGTGCGGAAGGTCCGCCCCTACGACGCGAGGCACTCCGTGTTGACCTACCTCGCCACCAACGGGGTACCAGACGTGATCGTGTCCGCGTGGGCCGGTCACGCCGACTTGTCCCTCGTGAAGCGGGTCTATGTGCACCCGACGGTGAAGGACTTGGAGCAGGGCCGGGACAAGCTCGCCGAGCTGCTCGGATGATCTTTACCGCGTGAGATCAACTAAATAGTGTGAGATTTTGTGAGATCCGGTCCCGGCCTGGTCCCCAGCGGGCCCTGTCTCACCGAAGTGATCAGGGCCTTGACCTGCACTTATGACCGTCGGGACGACAGGATTCGAACCTGCGACCCCTTGACCACCAGTCAAGTGCGCTACCAAGCTGCGCCACGTCCCGGCCACGCCCTCGCGGGCGCTCTCACAGACTAGCGGAGCAGTGCCATGGCCCGCGAACCACTACCGGCAACCCGGCGCTGTTGAGCAACCACCTCAGGGCATCAGGAGACCCGGGCCCGCACCCGCAGGTCCGTCACGGCGCGGACGTGTCCCCACGCCCGGCAGGGTTCGAGGAACCGGCAGCGGGCATCAGCAGGCAGGTCGAGGACGCCTGCGCGAGAAGCCGCCCTCGCCGGTCCTCGAGCCGGGCCGTCGCGCTGGCGGCACGGGAACCGCGGTGCACCACGGTGCCTTCGCACCGGATTTCGCCGGTCGTGACGCGGACCGCCGCGAAGAACCGCGTGTGTAAGTCAAGGCTCGTGCAGCCCATACCGACGGGCAGGGTGCTGTACACGGCGCAACCAGCGGCGGTGTCGAGTATGGCGGCGAGCACTCCTCCGTGCACCACACCGAGGGCGTTGTAATGGAACTCAGCTGGCGTGACGGTGACCGCGAACCGGCCGTGCTCCACTTCCGCCGAGGACATCCCCAGGGTCTCCGCGATGGGTGGTGGCGGGATCAGGCCCTTAGCCATTCGCTGGAGCATCTCCAGGCCGCTCAGCGTCGCGGCGTGCGCCAGCCACTGATGTGGATCCGCCCAGGCGTAGGTCCGGCTCCGGGGCTCTTCGGCACCCACCGTCTGAGTCTGTACCATGGACTCAGGTTTCTTGGCAGGTGATGAGTCTGTCAAGCGAATTGAAGGTGGGATATGACGCGTCCGCCAGCGCTGCGCTGGTCCGTGGACGGCTGCACCATCGCCGCGGCGCTTGAGGTGGTGAGCGATCGGTCGACCGTCCTGGTCATGCGGGAGGTCCTTACCGGGGTGCGCCGCTTCGACGACATCCGCGTCCGCACCGGCATGCCACGCCAGGTGCTGTCGACCCGGCTGGCCAGGCTTGTCAGCGAGGGCCTGCTGCGCCGACACCCTTACCAGGAGCCGGGCCAGCGGCCACGGCACGAATACCGGCTCACCGAGAAGGGGTTCGACCTCTATCCCGTTGTCGTCGCGTTACTCGATTGGGGTAACTGTTACCTGGCGGGCCCGGGTGGCCCGCCGATCGAATTCCAGCATCGCGCATGCGGGGCGCTGGTGCACACGGTGCTGCGCTGCGAAGCGGGACACGACATCTCCCAGCCTCGTGATGTCCTGCCCCATCCTGGCCCCGGTGCCAGAGAATGTCTCACCTGAGCCGGCCCGCCGCACGATCAGGGGCGGGACTTGCGCTCCCGAACCCGGACGGAGACGCGCACTGGGCTGCCGGTGAAACCGAACGTCTCGCGCAGGCGGCGTTCCAGGAAACGGCGGTAGCTAGCCTCCAGGAATCCGGTGGTGAATAGCACGAACGTTGGCGGCCTGGTGCCGGCCTGGGTGGCGAAGAGCACCTTGGGGGCCCGGCCGCCGCGCACCGGGGGCGGCGTCGCGGCGATCACCTCGGATAGCCAGGCGTTGAGCTGGCCGGTGGGCACCCGCTGATCCCAGGATTCCAGGGCGGCACGCAGGAACGGGGCGAGCTTGCCGACTGAGCGCCCGGTCCGCGCCGAGATGTTCACCCGCTCCGCCCAGCCCACCCTGGCCAGGTCCCGGTCCAGTTCCCGGGTCAGCTCGCGGCGCCGGTCCTCATCCACCAGGTCCCACTTGTTGAACGCCAGCACCAGCGCCCGGCCGGATTCGATCACAGAGGTGATCACTCGCTGGTCCTGCTCGGTGATCGGCTCGCTGGCGTCGATGAGCACCACCACTACCTCGGCGGCTTCGATCGCCGCCCGGGTGCGCAGTGAGGCGAAGTATTCGGTGCCGCTCGCGGTCCGGACCCGTTTGCGCAGGCCAGCGGTGTCCACGAAGCGCCACGTCTGGCCGTCGAGTTCCAGCAGGGAGTCCACCGGGTCGACCGTGGTGCCAGCGACCTCGTGCACCACCGAGCGCTGTTCCCCCGCCAGCCGGTTGAGCAGGCTGGACTTGCCGACGTTGGGCTTGCCGACCAGTGCGACCCGGCGCGGGCCGCCCGCGCGGGCGGCGGCATCGCCAGGCGCGTCCGGTAACACCGCGAGGACGGCGTCGAGCAGGTCCCCGGTGCCGCGGCCGTGCAACCCGCTGACCGGGTGCGGCTCGCCCAGCCCCAGCGTCCACAGCGACGCGGTATCAGCGACCGCCCGCTCGTCGTCCACTTTGGTCGCGGCCAGCACCACCGGGGTGGCGGAGCGGCGCAGCACCCGGGCGACCGCCTCCTCCGTGTCGGTCGCGCCCACCGTGGAGTCCACCACGAGCAGGACCGCATCTGCGGTGCGCATGGCGAGTTCCGCCTGCGCCGCCACAGCGGCTTGCAAGCCGCGGGCGTCGGGCTGCCATCCGCCGGTGTCCACCACGGTGAACCGGCGCCCGTTCCACAGTGCGTCGTAGGCCACCCGGTCCCGGGTCACCCCGGGCACGTCCTGAACCACGGCCTCGCGGCGCCCGAGGATGCGGTTGACCAGCGTCGACTTGCCCACGTTGGGCCGGCCCACCACGGCGAGCACGGGTTGCTCCAGCGGGGCTTCCGGCTCGTCACCGGCCGTCTCGGCGCCATCGAGAGCCAGCCACTCGGCCTCGTCGGACCAGATCCCGTCGCCAGTCACCAGGCCGCTCATCACGCTCCCTCTCCTCGCGCCGCGCTGGGCCGTTCCCTGTCCCGGATCCCGTCCAGTTCGGTGACCAGCAGGGCCAGCCGGTCGCGCATCTCGCCGGTGCCCGCGGCCAGAGCCGCCCGGCCCTTCCCCGGCGGCACCGCGAAGGGCTCACCTACGAGAAGATCCACCCGCGGCCGGAACCGCCGGTTGCTCCCCGCTGGCCGGCGCGTGCCGCGGATCGCTACTGGCACTATTGTCGCTCCCCCGCTGCGGGCCAGCCACACCGCACCCTGCTGCGCGGCCGTGACGTCACCCTCGCCGCGGGTGCCTTCGGGGAAGACCACCACCGCCCCGCCCTGGCGCAGCAACCGCACCGAGGTGAGCAGCGGCGCGCGGTCGGCCTCACCCCGGCGTACCGGCAGCTGCCCGATCCGGGGCAGGATCCAGCCCAGCGGCCCGCGGAACATCTCCTGCTTGATCAGGAACGCGGTGCGCCGACCCAGCAGCCCGTAGAGCAGCGGGCCGTCGACCATTGCGCTGTGGTTGGCCACCACCACGACGGGACCGCTCGCCGGGATCCGCTCGCGATGCCAGATCCGCAGCCGGTAGCCGACGAAAAAGCACCACGTCCCGATCCAGCGGGTGAAGGCCTGCAGCCACGGCCACGTGCCCTCGGGCACCCCGGCTCTCATGCCTGGTCCCGGCCCGCCGGCACGACCAGATCCCGGGTTCGCGCCAGGTCCCGCACCCGCGCCAGCACAGCCTCAAGATCCAGCGCGGTGGTGTCCAGCTCGATGGCATCGTCAGCGGAACACATCGGCGAGTGCTCCCGGCCCGCGTCGAACCGGTCGCGGCGCTCGATCGCGGCCTGGACTCCCGCCAGGTCATCGTGACCGTCCTGGGCCGCGCGGCGGGCCGCCCGCTGGGCCGCGCTCGCGGTGAGGAACACCTTCAGCGGAGCCTCCGGGGCCACCACGGTGCCGATGTCACGTCCCTCCACGACGATCCCGCCCACCGTGGCGAGGGCATCAGTGATGATCTGGCGCTGCTGGGCGACGAGCAGCACCCGCACCCGTGGCACCGCGGATACCGGGCTCACCGCTGTGGTCACCGCCGGGCTGCGGATCTCGGCGGAGACGTCCTCACCGTCCAGCGACACCCGTGCGGCGTGAGGTTCCGTTCCGACCTCGATGCGCCGCCGCTCCACGGCCTCATACACCGCAGCGGGCTCGGCGGGGTTGATCCCAGCCCGCAGGACGCCGAGCGCGGCGGCCCGGTACATCGCACCAGTATCCAGGTACCGGGCCCCCCACGAGGCCGCCAGCTGACGGGCCACAGTGGATTTCCCGGACCCAGCCGGGCCATCCACCGCCACCACGCCCCGCAGCCTGCCGTGTAGCCCCACCGGGCTCATTCTGCCCGCCGCGAACCGGTCATCGGCCGACAACGCGGTTGAGGGCGCCGATCTCGGGGCGGGACAGGACCCGGATGGTGCCGGGGCGTTGCTCACCGAGGCGGACACCGGCGATGGCGGTGCGGACCAGGCGCTGGACGGGGTGGCCCACCTCAGCGAGGAGGCGACGGACAATGTGCTTGCGGCCCTCGTGCAATACCAGCTCGACCAGAGCCTTGCCGGGCAGTGCCTGCACGACGCGGAAGCCGTCAACGGCTACCGGGCCGTCGTCGAAGGGGACCCCGGCGCGCAGGGTCCGGCCCAGTGAGCGGGGCACCGGGCCGGGTATCTCGGCGAGGTAGGTCTTGAGGACCCGGTAAGAAGGGTGCATCAGGCGGTGCGCCAGCTCCCCGTCGTTGGTGAGCAGCAGCAGGCCCTCGGTGTCCGCGTCGAGTCGCCCGACGTGGAACAACCGCTGGGCCCGGTCGGCCACATAGTCACCGACGCAGGGCCGGCCGCGGTCGTCGGACATCGTCGAGTGCACGCCCCGGGGTTTGTTGAGGGCCAGGTGCTCCATGTCCGGACGCAGCTCTAACCGCAGCCCGTCGACGTGGATGATGGCGTTGTCGGGGTCGACCCGCACGCCCATCTCGCGCACCACAACCCCGTCCACCTGGACCCGGCCACGCGCGATCATCTCCTCGGCGGCGCGCCGGGACGCCACCCCGGCCTGGGCCAGCACCTTGTGCAGCCGGGGCAGTGCGGGGATCGCTTCAGGTGAGGACGTCATCGATGGAGTCGATATCGGGGAGAAGGGGGGCGATCGGGGGGAGGTCCTCCAGCCCCGAGAGCCCGAGCCGTTCCAGGAACAGCTCCGTCGTGCCGTACAGCACACCGTGGGTCTCCGGGTCGGTACCCATCTCCTCGATCAGGCCGCGGGCCAGCAGGGTGCGCATCACGCCGTCGACGTTCACCCCGCGCACCGCCGCGACCCGGGAACGGGTGACCGGCTGCCGGTAGGCCACCACGGCAAGGGTCTCCAGCGCGGCCCGGGTGAGCTTGGCGCGCTGCCCATCCAGCAGCAGCCGCTCCACGTACGGCGCGTAGATATCGCGGGTGTGCAGCCGCCAGCCCTGCGCCACCTGACGCAGATCGATGCCGCGGCCGGTGCGTGCGTAACCGTCCCGGAGCCGGTGCAGCGCCTCGGTCACCCGGGTCACCGGCTGGTCCAGCGCACTGGCCAGCACATCATCACTGGCCGGGGAGTCCACCACGAGCAGCAGCGCTTCCAGCGCGGCGTCGAGCTCATCATCGCCGCGCAGCGGCGGGAGCACGTCGGCGGCTGGGGCATCGGCGGTTGGGGCGTCGGCGGCTGGGGGTGGTTCCATCAGCGCGGTCTCGTTCACCGGTAGTCACCGTCCTCGTCGGTGTCCGTGCCCAGCCCGGCGGCGGGCCGCTCGTCACCACCGGCCCATCGGACATACAGCTCGCCCAGCGGATCGGCCTGGTCGAAGAGCACTACGGCGGCACGGTACAGCTCCAGCAACGCCAGGAAGCGGGCGACCACCTCCCTGACGTGACCGCAGTCAGCGACCAGGGCGCGGAAACTGGCCTGGCCCTCGCGGGCCAGCCGCTCGCGCAGCACAGCGGCGTGCTCCCGCACTGACACCCGGGGGGTGTGCAGATGCTCCAGGGACACCGTAGGCGGCGGGGGCTTGGGCCGGAAGACCGCAGCCGCTGTCTCCGCGAATCGCTGCGCGTCGACGCCGAGCAGCACCTCCGGGAGCAGCCTGGTGAATCGCTCCTCGATGCCCACCGATCGCGGATAGCGGCGCAGCGCGGCGGATTCGAGCTCCGCGAACAGCGCCGCGACCTGCTTGTACGCCCGGTACTGCAGCAGACGCGCGAACAGCAGGTCCCGGGCCTCCAGCAGGGCCAGGTCGGCTTCGTCCTCGACCTCGGCGCTGGGCAGTAGCCGGGCCGCTTTG
>DASTBN010000353.1:0-3428 GCA_035712045.1 Pseudonocardiaceae bacterium | reverse complement strand
GAGGTACATGCCCCCGGGGTAGCTCCCCGGGGCATCGGCGGGGATTCGGCGAGGAGTGATCACGTGGTGGATGCTGCCGACGACGCGCGCACGATCGGCCGTCGGCTGCGGCGTATCCGCAAGGCCCGGGACAAGTTGCTGACGGTGGTCGCGGGGCTAGCTGGGATGAGCATCGCGACCCTGAGCCGGATCGAGAACGGTCTGCGTGCGCTGGACAGTATCTCGGAGATTCTCGCGCTGGCGGACGCGCTGCGGGTCGCCCCGTCTGAGCTGGTCAAGTTGCCCGAGCCGGCACCCGGTAACGAGGGCACCGACGCGGCTATCAACGAAGTGCGGCTAGCGCTGCTGGCGGCCAGCCGTGGCCACCTAGGCGGGCACGCGCAACTCGTGGATGTGCTGCGGGCCAGAGCCGCGAGCGTAGTCGGCGCTTACTGTGGTTGTGACCGCCATG
Source organism: Pseudonocardiaceae bacterium (assembly GCA_035712045.1). GTDB lineage: Bacteria > Actinomycetota > Actinomycetes > Mycobacteriales > Pseudonocardiaceae. Next base: position 2,977 of record DASTBN010000353.1, on the reverse strand, counting down.
GTGCGGTCGGTGCCGCGCTCCCGGCGCTGATCCGGGACCTGCATACCTCGATCGCAGCCGGGCGGGACGTCGCTGAGCTGCTAGAGCTGGCGGTCCTGCTGCACTCCCACGCCACTGTGGGCTGGCTGCGGGTCGTCGGTAGTTCCCTGGACCTGCGATCACAGGCCGCAGAGCTGGCCAGGCGAGCGGCACAAGAACGCGATACGCCCGAGATGCTCGGACTGGCCACGTGGGGTGGCATGTACGTGCTGGTCATGGCTGGAGCAGCGGATCTGGCGCTCGCCGAGCTGAACGCGGTGACCGTACCGGCCCGCACACCTGAGTCGATGCAGGTAGCGGGCGTACTCGAGTTGTGCCGGTTGTTTCTGGCGGTCGCAGACTCCCGCCCCGGTGATGCCGGGCCCCCGCTGGAGATGGCCGCCGAGCTCGCTGACCGTACCGGCGAGGTCAACGCCTACGGGCTCGGTTTCGGCCCGCAGGAAGTCGGCCAGTGGCGGGCCCGCGACGCCGTGGAAGCCCGCGACTACGAACGGGCGGTCCGCATCGCTGAGGGCCTGCGGCCGGCAACCCACCCACATCGATCCCGGCAGGCCGACTACTGGATCACCTACGGCCGGGCGCTGGCCCGGATCCGCGGACGTCATGAGCAAGCCGTGATCGCTCTGCGCCGCGCCGAGCTAATCTTGCCTCACTATGTGCAGCGGGACCCGATCACCCGAGATGTCATCGATGAGCTTCGCTTCCGTTCGTACAAAGACGATGCCGTGCGGTCGCTGGCTGACCATGACACCCATCGTGGGTGGCTGGGCGGTGATGGCGCCGTGCAGGCGTTATGCGGGGCGAGCCGGAACGTCTGCTTCCGGTGGATAATTCGCCATTCCTGGGGTGGCCTGGGACATTAACCTGATGTGCAACGTCGGGGGACGCGAACGCACCGTCTGCCACTACCGTCGGCTACTGGCCGGAGCCGGATTCGAGTTCACCGCCGTGTGCGAACCGCCCTTGGACTCTGCGCTGTTGCGCGCCAGGAGATCGAGCAGCACCCGTCACCACAGCAACGGAGACCGTGATGCCTGACACCGCAACTGCCGGCAGCTACCTCAGCCGCACCGGCGAGTACACCCGTGACCAGCGTTACCTCACGACCCGCATCACCGCTGATGGGCGCGACGGCTTCCCCGTGGAACCCGGCCGATACCGCCTGGTCGTCAGCCGGGCCTGTCCGTGGGCCAACCGGGCGATCATTGTCCGCCGGCTGCTCGGGCTGGAGAAGGCATTGTCCATGGCGGTCGCCGGGCCGGTCCATGACCAGCGCAGCTGGACGTTCGACCTCGATCCCGGCGGGCGCGACCCCGTCCTGGGTATCGAACGGCTCCAGGAGGCCTACTTCGCCCGGGTGCCCGGCTACGACCGGGGCATCACGGTTCCCGCCATCGTGGATATCCCCACCGGCCAAGTCGTCACCAATGACTTTGCCCAGATCACCCTGGACCTGTCCATCCAGTGGCGGCCCTATCACCGCTCCGGCGCCCCCAGCCTGTACCCCGAAGATCGCCGCACTGAGATCGACGAGGTCAACAAGGTCGTGTTCAGCGACGTCAACAACGGGGTGTACCGCTGCGGCTTCGCCAGCACCCAGCAGGCCTATGGAAAGGCCTATCACCGCCTTTTCGACCGGCTGGACTGGCTGGCAGAACGCCTGGAGCGCCAGCGTTACCTCGTCGGCGACACCATCACCGAGGCCGACGTGCGGTTGTTCACCACACTGGTGCGCTTCGATGCGGTCTATCACGGTCATTTCAAATGCAACCGGCACAAGCTGACCGAGATGCCGGTGCTGTGGGCCTATGCCCGTGACCTGTTCACCACCCCGGGCTTCGGCGACACTATCGATTTCGACCACATCAAGCGGCACTACTACGAGGTGCACCGGGACATCAACCCGTCCGGCGTCGTGCCCGCCGGGCCCGATCTGTCCGGGTGGTTGGACCCGCATGGCCGGGACGCGCTAAGCGGGCGGCCCTTCGGTGACGGCACCCCACCCGGGCCACCGCCGCCCGAGGAGACGGTCCCGCCCGGGCACACCCCACTCGCGATACGCCGCCCGCATTCAGCGGAAGAACTACAAGAGGAAGGGGCCAGGTATTAGTGTCGGGAAAACTTTGCGGCCGCGTTTCGGTAGTGACAGAGGATTGGCCGGTGGCGCAGCGAACGGGCCTCCTGGGAAGCGAACGGCGGCACAATCCCTCCCGACGAGTGCGAAGAGGGCGAGGTCACCGAAGGGAGGTGGGCGCGGTGAGCCCAGGCAATTTCTGCTGAGGGCTGATCGAGGCCAGGGATTGCTGTCTGCGGGGACTCAGCGGGTGGCATTCCAGGCCATTGTCCCACCCACCGGAAATTCACTCGTTACCAGCGATCCCGCCGAACTCGCCGACTACGCCGATGGCAGACACCGGGCGCATTCCCACACTGCGGGACCCCACCTCGATCTCGGAGCTCGTCCACAGCCCGCTTGTCGAACGGTCCGTCGTGTGGCACGGCGAAGCGCCCGAGCAGGTGAGCACTTTGGGCGGTGCTATGTTTCCTTGCTCAAAGGCCGTGAAGGGTTCAGGATGACGGGCAGCGTGACGATGCGTCGGCCGAGCAGATCGCTTTGCCAGGTGGCTGGTGCGTCGGGATTGGCGAGCCGAGCGTCAGGGAAACGTCGAAGGAATGTCGAGAGAGCGGCACGGGTTTGGAGCCGGGCGAGTCCGGCCCCGATGCAATGGTGAGCACCGAGTCCGAAGCTGACGTGATTGACCGGATCCCTGTGTGGGACGAATTGATCAGGTTGCGGGTGGATTCGGCCATCGCGATTAGCGGTGGCGAGGTTGACGAGTACTGGAGCGCCGCCGGGGATGTTAATGCCAGACAGGGTGACGTTATGGGCAGCGAATCGCCACGTAGCAAGAGGAAACGGTGGATGCAGCCGAAGGGC
>DASTBN010000352.1:0-2108 GCA_035712045.1 Pseudonocardiaceae bacterium | reverse complement strand
TTCGCTATCGTGGGAGGTAGGCGGGGCGGGCATAACAGCGGCTGATCCGGCGCTCATAGATTGTGTAGATTGTGCGGCGCTTGTGTTCTCCCGGGACGCGGAGTCATCAAAATGTCAGACCCCCCGGCTACCATCGCCAGGCGATCCGTATATCTACTTCCGAGCCCCTAAGAGAGCAGAGGCGCAGTGGCTGACCGGCTTGTCGTTCGCGGCGCCCGCGAGCACAACCTGAAGGATGTCTCGCTCGACCTGCCGCGGGACGCCATGATCGTCTTCACCGGGCTGTCCGGCTCGGGTAAGTCCAGCCTGGCCTTTGACACCATCTTCGCCGAGGGCCAGCGGCGGTACGTGGAATCGCTGTCCGCCTACGCGCGGCAGTTCCTCGGCCAGATGGACAAGCCCGACGTGGACTTCATCGACGGGCTCTCCCCGGCGGTGTCCATTGACCAGAAATCAGCGAGCCGGAACCCGCGGTCGACCGTCGGCACGATCACCGAGGTCTACGACTACCTGCGGCTGCTGTACGCCAGGATCGGCAAGCCGCACTGCCCGATCTGCGGCCGCCCGATCGCCAGGCAGATGCCGCAGCAGATCGTGGACCGGGTGCTCGAGCTCGAGGAGGGCACCAGGTTCCAGGTGCTCGCCCCGGTGGTGCGCGGCCGCAAGGGCGAGTACGGCGAGCTGCTCAGGGAGCTGCAGGTCAAGGGGTACTCGCGGGCCCGGGTCGACGGCACGATCGTCCGCCTGGACGAGGCGCTGTCCGGCCAGCTGCCGGCGCTGAAGAAGTACGAGAAGCACGACATCGAGGTGATCGTCGACCGGCTCGCGGTGAAGGATTCCGCGCGGCGCAGGCTGACCGACTCGGTCGAGACCGCGCTCGGCCTGTCCGGCGGGGTGGTCGTGCTCGACTTCGTCGACCTGCCGGAGAACGACCCGCACCGGGAGCGGATGTACTCCGAGCACCTGGCCTGCCTGTACGACGACCTGTCCTTCGACGAGCTGGAGCCGCGCTCGTTCTCGTTCAACTCGCCATGGGGCGCCTGCCCCGACTGCACCGGGCTCGGCACCAAGCTCGAGGTCGACCCGGAGCTGATCGTGCCGGATGAGTCCAGGTCGCTCGCTGACGGCGCGATCGCGCCGTGGAGCGGCGGGCACGTCAGCGACTATTTCGAGCGGCTGATCCAGGCCCTCGGCGAGACGCTCGGCTTCCGCATGGACACGCCGTGGGCGAAGCTGCCGGCCAAGGGCAGGCAGGCGCTGCTGCGCGGCTACGACCTGCAGGTTCACGTCCGGTACAAGAACCGGTACGGCCGGGAGCGCTCGTATTACACCACGTTCGAGGGCGTGATCCCGTGGGTCGAGCGGCGGCACGCCGAGGCGGAGTCGGACTCCAGCCGGGAGAAGTTCGCCGGGTACATGCGCGAGGTGCCGTGCCCGTCCTGCCGCGGCGCCCGGCTCAAGCCGGTGTCGCTGGCGGTGACGGTGGACGGCCGGTCGATCGCCGAGCTCTGCGCGCTTCCGGTCGGGGACCTGGCCAAGCTCCTGCTCACCCTGGAGCTGTCCGACCGCGACCGGCAGATCGCGGGGCGGATCATCAAGGAAGTCAACGCGAGGATGGGCTTCCTGCTCGACGTCGGGCTGGACTACCTGACCCTGGACCGGGCCTCGGCCACGCTGGCCGGCGGGGAGGCGCAGCGGATCAGGCTCGCCACCCAGATCGGCTCCGGCCTGGTCGGGGTGCTCTACGTGCTGGACGAGCCGTCCATCGGGCTGCACCAGCGGGACAACCACCGGCTGCTCGAGACCCTGCTGCGGCTGCGTGACCTGGGCAACACGCTGATCGTCGTGGAGCACGACGAGGACACGATCCGGGCCGCGGACTGGGTGGTGGACATCGGGCCGCGGGCGGGGGAGCACGGCGGCACCATCGTGGTCTCCGGTCCGGTCCCTGATCTGCTGGCCAGCCCTGACTCGCTGACCGGCGCGTACCTGTCCGGACGGGAGTCGATCCCGGTGCCGCCCATCCGCCGCCTGCGCAATGCCAAGCGCGAGGTCGCGGTCAAGGGCGCGAGCGAGCACAACCTGCGCGGGGTGGACGTGGCGTTCCC
>DASTBN010000351.1:0-2176 GCA_035712045.1 Pseudonocardiaceae bacterium | reverse complement strand
CCGAGGTAGTACCCGAGATCGTGCCCTGGAAGGCGGAGTTACTGGGCGGCCCGGCTACGGTGACGTTCCAGCCGTCGGTGTTGCCATCATTGGGGCAGGGCCCTGAGGTATGTCCCGTCATGTGGGTCCCGGTGTCCCCGGTTGGCGGAGTGATGGACAAGGTGCCATCCCCCGGCAGCTGGGCGCTGGCCGCCGCCGAGGTGACCAGCGCCGCCCCGCCGCTGACAGCGAGGACGACCGCGCCCGCCATCAGCCGACGAATGAATTTAGCAGAATTCACGATTCAACTCACTCTCACGCTCTGAGGGAGATATGCCCCAGGTCACGGCGTCTGGATGGTGGTGGAACCACAGTTGGGATTCGTCTCGAAACCGTAGGCCGCGAGCACCTGGGTATTCGAGCAGACCGCCGAGCCCGAGCCGACGAACGTCGATGCCCACGGCTGGACGCCGATATTCGACGTCTTAATCACGTTGAACAGCGGGCGCGACACCGGGAAACCGGCCGCGAACGGCGGAAGGCCATCGATACCCCGGAGTATGGCGTTACCATGAACGTCGTTGACAAGCCTGTTGGTGGTCTGAGCCGTCCACGGGCCAACCCCGTAAGGGATGAGCACATTCGGATCCGGGACGGAACCCGCCCCGCCCGGGCCAGTAGAATTGACGAGGCAGCCGTTATGCTCTTCGAGGCAGCCCGGAACGATATTGCCAGCAACGGCGCCGCCGGTGTTGTTTTCGGGGGTCTGGACACAGGCCCCGAAACCGGTCGGATGGGTCGCGTCGACTGGGAACCCGAACAGCGTCCGCCAGAAGTTCCTCGTGCCCGAGTTCACCTGCGGAACCCGCGGCTTGAGGGTGCCGCAGTTCGTGTCCCGCTGGAAAATGGTCCGTAGCTGCGCCTGGGTGAAGTTCTTCGCGACATTGGACTGAGACAGAGTCGCGTAGGTGACCTCGTCCGTCGCGAACGGGATGTAGGTCAGGCCCTGCCCAGCGCGGGCCGTGTGGTCATCGGTGGAGGATCGGGTGAAGTCCGCGCACTCCGCAGGGAATCCGGCTTTGAGCCCGGCCAGCGCGTTGAGGCCATCACCGGAGCCATTGGGCCGGGGGATGTTCGAGCACTGCGGGAATGTGGCCGGATCCTTGGTGGTGATCGTCGCGGAACCGACGGCGTCCCAGGACGCGACCACCAAGTTACCGCCAGCATCCTTGATCCCGGGGAACGCCGGGATGGTGGCGCTCGTGCCGTTGGCGTAGGCGTTCAACACCTCTTGGGTGGTGTCCGAGCCGACCCCCTGCAGCGCCCGGAACGGGGGCTGAGCGGGAGTGGGATCGGCGAGCGCGGTGCCCACCCCCAGGGACAAGGTCGCCAGGCAGGCACCCGCGACCAGGAGTAATCTCCTCTTTCGCATGTATTGCTATCCTTTGCTACGCAGGAACGCACGGACTCACGTCCGGGCACTGGATCAGTGGCAGGCGCACCACCCGCGCACTGATGTCGTAATCACAGAAGATCGGCCGAGCCGGTGGCCGGGAGCGGACACTCCCGGTCACTGCTCAGTGGGCCTCACCCCCCTTCGAACGCGACGCAGCACTGCGGCCCTGAACTCACCCAGGACCGGCGACCGCACAACCGGCGAGAACCCCGCCGCCAGCCCGCCGCAGATCAGGATCGTGAGGAGGAGCGCGCCCACCGCAGGAGCTGGCAACGCCGGCGTACGCCGTGCGTTGACGACCGGCTGCTGGACCACACCCGGCGCCTTGGCGGCCTGGCCGCTTGGGGTGGCGACCGTGTTGGCCCCGCCACTCGAGCTCGTCGCGGTTCCATCCTGGCCCGTTGCTGAACTGGAGCTACCGGTCGAGCCTCCGGTGTCCCCGGCGCCGGCTCCAGGGACGAGGCCCGGTTCCCCCGACGGCCCAGGCGATGGGCCGTCGGGGGAACCGGGAGGTTGCTTCCCAGCCTGCGCCTCAATGGTCGCTGCGGCATCAGTGGCCTTAGTCCGCAGCGAGTCAGGCAGCGGTGCCATGCCTAACGGGAGCTGGCCGGGTGCCGTCCCAGGCTGCTGGCCGGGGCCGACCGCGTACCGCACCAACGCCGCGTAGTCCTTGCCGGCCGCCGCGTCCAAGGTGGATGGCGAGGCGACCGCGTAGCTCAGCGCGGTCAGCGGATAAGCCGC
>DASTBN010000350.1:0-2593 GCA_035712045.1 Pseudonocardiaceae bacterium | reverse complement strand
AGGCGATCCCCGCCTGCCGCAGGTACTTGGCATAGGCGCGCAGCACCACCACCTGCTGCCAGGTCAAACGGGCGTCGAGCACCAGGGAGTTGAAGCCTTCGTCCTCGACCTTCCCCTGCCAGAGCGCGGTGAGGGCATCCTCGAACAGGCCCTCGACCTCCTCCGGGTGCTCCGGTCCCTGTGCCGACTCGCCGCGGCGCAGCCCGAAGTCATAGATCCAGAACGGCTTTGCCACCGACGGCCCGGCGAACTCGTAGGGGTGCTCATCGACCACCTCGACCCCCATGTGCTGGAGCCGGGGGAGCACGTCGGTGAGGGTGATCGGGGAGCCGATCCGGTAGATGGTCAGCCGCCACACCCCGACCTTGCTGTGGTCGGACACCGGGACGCCGCGCATGTAGCTCACGGCCTCCCAGAGCTCGAAGGCGGTGTCCTCGCCGGATCGCAGCATCTCCTCGATGCGGGTCAGGTCGCTGACGGCGTTCTGCGCCGGCACGTCGGCCTTGTAGGTATCCGGGATCGCGCCGGAGCAGATGCCCAGCATGGCCCGGGCGGGCCCGTCGCCCAGCTGCCGGCCGGCCTCGGCGGCGAGATCCTCGTCCCAGCTGCGGGCGGCCGCCGCCAGCTTCGCTTCCAGCGCGGCCGCGTCCACCTCGGGCAGCGACGTGCCCGGCCGCGCCCGCACCACCACATGCAGCCGGGCCATTGCCGACTCCCCCACCAAGGCGCTGTACTCGACGGCGACCCCGCCCAGGGCCTCGCGCAGGATTTCCTGGATCCGCAGCCGCACGGCGGTGGTGTACCGGTCCCTGGGCAGGTAAACGATGCAGGACATGAAGCGCCCGTAGATGTCCTTGCGCAGGAACAGCCGCGTCTGCCGGTGAGTGCGCAGCCGGAGCACCGCCAGCGCGATCGGGGTCAGTTCCTCCACCGAGATCTGGAACAGCTCTTCCCGCGGGTATCCCTCCAGGATCTCGGTCAGGTCCTTGCCGTCGTGGCTGTCCGGGGCCACCCGTGCCTGCTCCAGCACGTTGGCCAGCTTGCGCCGCAGCACCGGGATCCGGGTGATGCTCTCGTGGTAGGCGTCGTGCGTGTAGAGCCCGAGGAACCGGTACTCCCCGTTGATCTCGCCGCTCTCGCTGACCCGTTTGATCGCGATGTAGTCCAGGTAGGAGCGCCGGTGCACGGTGGACCGCGAATTGGCCTTGGTCAAGATCAGCCGCTGCGGGTCCTTGGCCCGGGCGCGCACCTCGGGCGGCAGGGCGGCGAAGGATGACGATCCGGTCTTGTCGTGCCGCAGGATGCCGAGGCCGGTGCCGGGCACCGCCTGCAGCGCCATCCCGTCCGGGCCTTCCAGCAGGTTGTACTCGCGGTACCCGAGGAACGTGAAGTGATTGTCGGCGAGCCAGCGCAGCAGCGCCTGGGTCTCGGCCGGCGCGTTCACCCCCTCCGCCGCGAGCTGGTCCGCGAGCCGGAGCGCGGTGTTGACCATCTTCTGGTGATCTTCGACCGCGACCCGGACGTCGGCCAGCACGCGCCGCAGGTCGTCCTCGAGCCCGGCGAGGTCGGCGCCCGCGGTGTCGATCTCGATGTGCATCCACGATTCGGCGATCTCGTCGTGACCCCGGCCGCCCTCAGTGGGCTGGCCGACCACCGCCCACAGCTCGCCGGTGACGTCGCGGCGGACCAGCAGCTGCGGATGGACGATGTGATAGCTGTCGAGGTTGTGCCGGGCGAGCTCTATCGTGATCGAGTCGACCAGGAACGGCATGTCGTCGGTCACGATGTCGACGACGCCCCGCGATTCGTCCAGCGCGGCGCTCTCACCGGCCGCCCGGACCCGCACCAGAGCACGGCCCTGTGGCCGCCGCGCCGCGACCCGGGCGTGCTCGACCGCGACCGCGCCCACCCGCTGGGGCCCGGCCGACAGCAGATCCTCGGCGGCCATGTGCCGGTAGTAGGCATCCAGGTACCGCTCCAGGTCCCCGACGCCGATCGCGCCGCCACCCGCCGCCTCGGCCGCCCGTGCGGCCTCCGCCAGCAGGCTGTTCGCCACCTCGCCCGTGCTGTCCGACATCCGTCCCGTCTCCCTTGCAACCTCTGGCTAGCGAGCCCTCCGCGGCCAGTCCCCGGCCAGCGGCTACAGGTGATCCCGCAGCTCCCACAGCAGCGGGAAATACCGCAGAGGTACTCGTTTGCGCAGGTAGGGCGCACCGGTCGACCCACCGGTGCCTGACTTGGTGCCGATCTGCCGTTCCACCATCACCACGTGCCGCGCCCGCCACAGTCCCGCCAGCTCGTCGTGGGTGAGCAGGCCCTCGGCGAGCTGCCACAGGTCGTCGTGGGCGGCGCGGTCGCCCGCGACCACCCGCAATGAATCCAGGATCTGCTCGTCGGTGCCCGCTGGCAATCCACGGGACACAAGCAGGTGCAGGTAGGCATCCCACAGCGACGGCTCGGTGAGGCGCCGCGCCAGCCGGTCGCGCTGCCGCGTGCTGATCGAGCGGAACCGGTCGACGAAGGCGGGGTTCTTGATCCCGGACAGGAACTCGAGCTCCCGGAACTGCACCGACTGGAAACCGCTGGCCGGGGC
>DASTBN010000349.1:0-5885 GCA_035712045.1 Pseudonocardiaceae bacterium | reverse complement strand
GGGGGCCGTGCGCTCACAGCGACCGCACGGCCCCCGACTTGGAATTGTCCGGTTAACCCGTTGGGCAGACCCATCCGGCGAGCGCTTGCGGCCGGTAACCACCTCGCTCATAGCCTGGGCCGCCGCTGGTGTCCTCACGTGAGTGAGCCGGACTCCTCTGCCGGCCAGCCCGCGCGGGCGGCACGGCATCCGCGGTTCGGGTATTGCCAGCGGTGAGGATTTCCTGACACAGCTGCTCGAAGATCGGCGTAGACATCATCGCGGTCCTTCCCTAGTGCAAGGCGTAGAGTCGTGACCGTTCGGCTCGCTGTCAACACCTGATCATCCGCCCGTGGCGGACGAGACTGCGAGCGGTACCCGGGAGGCGGTCAGCGGTCATCCCGGACGAGTTCCTACGGGACCAGAGCACCGGCGCTGACAGGGGTAGTCTCGGCGCTGATGTCCGGTCCGAGAAGGAGGTCGTGGTGGGCGCGCTGATCTCGGTGGTAATTCTCATACTGCTGATCGGTGGTGGCGCTGTGTATTATTTCCAGTCCCGGCAGGCGTCCCAGCAGCGTGAGCAGCGTGATCTGGATGACGCGAAAGCGGAAGCGCGCCGGTGGGTGGAACGGCTCGGCGGACAGGTCCTCAACCTCGTCGGCACCAATGACGCTTCCAAGCAAGCGCTGGCCGACGCGGGAGAGCGCTACACGGCCGCAGGCTCCCAGCTGGATTCCGCGCGGACCGCCGCCCAGTGCCGCCTGGTGACCCAAACGGCGCTCGAAGGACTTTATTACACACGGGCGGCCCGGGTCGCGATGGGCCTGGATCCTGGTCCTGACCTGCCTCCGGTGTCGGGCCAGGGCGGAGCGGGCTCGGTGACCGAGGACCGCAACGTCAACGTCGAGGGTCACGAGTACGCCGTGTCGCCGAATCCCAGCGACCGCACCCCGCACTACTACCCGGGTGGCCAGATCGCCGGGCGGCCGGTTCCTCAGGGCTGGTACAGCGAGCCCTGGTGGAAGTCCGCCCTGATCGGCGGCGCGTGGGGCCTGGGCTCGGCGCTGCTGTTCAGCTCGTTGTTCTCCGGGATGAGCGGAATCGCCTCGGGGGCGGCGTGGGAGCAGGGCTATGACACTGGCCACGCCGACGCCTTCGCTGGCGACTGGGGCGGCGGTTACACCGATGCCGGCTACACCGACGCCGGCTACAGCGGGGGCGACTGGGGCGGCGGCGACTGGGGTGGCGGCGATTGGGGCGGCGGCGACTTCGGCGGCGGTGGTGATTGGTGATCCGGTTGCGGCGCACCCCATCGCGCATGAGCTCAGCCGGATCTGACCACAGGGCATCCCGCCGGTCAGCGGCGGCTCACGTCCCGGCCACAGCCGGTCGAACTGGTGGCAGAACAACGACGGCCTGAGCACCACGCCGCGTGTGGTGTATCGCCTCGCGGCGGTGGCCACTATCAGCGGTCGGTGGGGACGGCGATTTCGCCGTCCTCGTCCATGAGTCGTGCCAGCACGTCGTCGGGCATCCACACGCGGTGTGGATAGCTGGTACCCCACGAGTTGAGGAAGGGCACGGCGCCAAGCTGGTCGGCTTCGGGGTTGCCGAGTACCGCGTGCACGTCATCGACGGACTGAGCCCAGCGGAACCGGACGATGCCATTGTCGATTTCAGGGGTATACCCCGCACGCTCTCTGACGGTGTCATCGTCCATCGAGGTGGCCCAGTCGACATGGCCGCGTTGGGCCAGGATCTCCGCGGCGGCACGGACCGAGGTACCGTTGTCGTCACCTGGGTTGGTCCCGGGCCACTCGTCGATCTCCTTGCTGCGGTCCCACAGCCACCGCGCGGCGTAGATCTCTTTGTTCAGGATGCTCATGCACCGCGACCAGCCGAACCCTACACAAGCACCCTCGGCGCCCTGGTTGTAGAAGCGCCACCACGCCTCCTGGTCGGGTCGGTCGCCGGGCTCCAGGCAGACGCAGTGGCCACCACGAATCCGGGTCAGGGTCCTGGCTCCACCGCGGGCGACCCAGTACTCCGCCGAGTTCGCGTCCTTCTCAGGGGTATCGAACTCGCGGTACCAGTTGACGCCGATGACCACAGGCTGGCACGAGGGCCAGTCTTCTGGAGCGAGCGCGGTCAGGGGATACGACTGGATGTGAGTCCAGTCATCCGGGATGAACCGGCCAAGACGCGAATCCTCGGGATCATGACCTAGGGGACGGTAACGCATGACGGCCTCCTTGCCGCTAAGGCTCAACCATGGACATGGTCAACCGCGAGTGATCGTGGACAAGAGACAGAGCTCGGCCAAGATGCTGTTGATACCTCAGTGCCCGGTTCTCGTTAGTCGTGTCCGGGACCTCGACTTGCCCGGACACGACCCCGGCGTGGTGGTCGATCGCGGCCATCCGATGCCGGGCCGGGCCCACCAGGTGGGCAACAACAGGACCTCAGTCCCCGGCGTGCCGCGCACCATTACCCCAGCTCACAACGACTCACATCCGACTTCGCCGGGCCCTGGCCAGTACCCGATCCCGATCCGATCAGCCAACCGGTCCCCGGCCACCACCCGCTACCCACGTCGCGTCACATAGTGATCGTGATACCCCGGTCAGGTATTTCGACCAACGACGCGCGTATCAGCGCTGCAACCTGGTCCTTTTTTCTGGTATGTCTGGATGCAGTTGCCCGGACCGTCCATGACGGAGGTGTGCCATGTCCGAGACGTTGTCCGGTTGGTATGTGGACGGACGCTGCACGAACTGTGACGTCGCCCGGCAGATTGCCCCGAGTCTGATTGGTGAGGTCAATGGCCGTTCGGCGATTCTTCGCCAGCCCCGTGACGAAGCGGAGATAAATCTGCTGCATGCGGCCGCTTACGCCTGCCCCACCCGATCGATCCGGCATACGTCCCAGCCGCTCGAGCCCTCGCGCGATCCGTTCCCCATGCTCCTGGATGACGGCGTGTACTTGTGCGGGCACAATTCGCCACGCAACGCAGGGGCCAATGCTTACCTGGTGCTCCGCCCATCGGGAAATTTGATGATCGACACGCCGCGCTGGGGTACGCAATTGGCGTCGAGGTACGAAGCCTTCGGGCCGGTGACTGAAATCCTGCTCACTCATCGCGACCATGCCGCACATGGCCGTCGCTACGCCGACCGTTTCAGGGCACGGCTGTGGATCCACGAGGGCGATCTCCAGGCAGCTCCGGACGCGGACCGCGTGTTGCGCGGCATCGAACCGATCGAGGTGGCCGCCGGGGTGGTCGCGCATCCGTTGCCGGGACATACCGAGGGAAGCGTGCTCTACATCGTCGACGAACGATATTGTTTCAGTGGAGACAGCTTCTGGTGGTCACGCACCCTCGGCGATTTCGAGGTGGCCGAGAGCGTCACCTGGTACTCCATCGAAGAGCTAGCCGCATCACTGGCCCGAGTAGTCGACACACTCCGATTCGAGTGGCTGCTGCCGGGGCATGGTGACCGAAAGCACCTGCCCGCCGAGGAGGTGACGCACCGGTTGCGCGCACTAGCGAAGCGCGTCAAGACCCTCCGTGCTCAACCCATAGATTTCACCGCCGTTCGGTGGTGATGAGCCCTGGAATGTCCTTGCGTTTTAGGCAGCGCGCTCAGCGTCGTCACGACACCCTTTACCGTGCAGCAGACTGCTCGTATAGGCACGCCCGCGGATCGCGCTCGATCACAGGGAATTCCTTTGACGAGGAGCGCGTGCCAACGGCGCGGCCAACGTTGACCTTCCCCGACGACGCGCAGGTCGCCGCGAGGACCGCCGGTCCTTACACCGTTGGCCGCCGCTGGCAGCGAGGACACCAATAAAGGTTGCGTCCGGCGTGGCGCGCGGTGACGATCTCGGTGGCGCACACCAAGCACGGCGCACCGGCCCGGCGGTAGACGTAGACCTCGCCGCCATGCCGGTCCTGACGCGCCGCTCGTCCCATCACCACCGGATCATGCTCTGGACGGACCGTATCGATCCGGCCACGACGCACCCCCTCGCGCATCAACTCGACAAGATCTGACCACAGCGCCACCCACTGATCCTCACGAAGCTCACACCCGGGTCGCAGAGGATCCAGCCGGTGACGGAACAACAACTCAGCCCGATACACATTGCCAACGCCCGAGACCACCGCCTGATCCATCAACAACGTGGCCAGCGGCGCCCGGGACCGGCGGATCCGTGCCCAGGCCCGGTCCGGATCGGCATCAGCCCGCAGCGGATCCGGCCCCAGCCGGGCGCGCACCGCATCCACCTCAGCTCCCGTGAGCAGCTCACAAGCCGCCGGCCCACGTAGATCCGTCCAGTACGTGGAACCGACCAGCCGCATGCGCACCTGCCCCTGCGGCGGCCGCACCGGCAACATCGCCTCAGTGAAAAAGCCATACAGACCAAGGTGCACGTGCACCACCAACTCCGGGCCATAGACGTGGAACAGGTGCTTGCCGTGGGCCTCAGCACACCGCAGCACCCGGCCATCAAGCTTGGCAGCGGCCGCCGCGAACCGACCCTGCGGACTGGACACCGCGACTGGCGAACCTCCATAACGCCGCTGATGCGCACCCGCCAATCGATGCGTCGTATGACCCTCCGGCATCGGCGATCAGCCGGCGGAGACCGGGGGTGATACCCCGGTGCGCTCGAAATCCGAGATCAGCCTGATCCGGCGGGCGTGACGCTCACCACCGGAAAACGGGGTGCCGAGGAACTCCTCCACGATCCGCACGGCCTCCGCGGGTGAGTGCATCCGGGCGCCGATTCCCATTACCTGGGCGTCGTTGTGCTCCCGGGCGAGCCGGGCGGTGTCAGTGCTCCAGGCCAGCGCGGCCCGGCAGCCCGCGACCTTGTTCGCGGAGATCTGCTCGCCGTTGCCCGACCCACCGATCACCACACCGAGGCTGCCCGGGTCGGCCACCACCCGGCGAGCGGCCTCGATGCAGAACACTGGGTAGTCATCGTCAGGATCGAAGACCTCAGGTCCGACGTCTACCACGTCGTGCCCGAGACTGGTCAGGTGCCCCAGGAGGAATGCCTTGAGCTCGAAGCCCGCGTGATCCGAACCGAGGTAGACGCGCATACCGCACAACCTTGCCACACCACCGATCACCCGCTGGATCTGCCGCCAGGGGGCGGACCGGGGAAGGAGGGACACAGTGGTGACGCGATGGGTTGAGGTGGGCGACGGGGTGCTGGCGCGGCGGTATGCCGAGCTGGATCTGTCAGCAGGACTGGTGATCGGGGCGCAGCGCTGCCTGGTGATCGATACCCGCGGCGATCCAGACCAAGGCGCTGAACTGTGTGCGGCGGTCCGCGAGGTCACCCGGCGGCCATGCGCTGTGGTGATCACGCACGCGCACTTCGACCACTGCCTGGGCACCGCCGCCTTCCTCCCCGCCCCCGTGTGGGCACATCCGCGATGCCGGGACGATCTGGCCAGGGGCGGTGCGGCGCAGCACGCCGAAGCACTGGCGTGGGCCGGCGCTCTCAGGCGCGAGCCGGTTCCGGTGGTGCCTGTGGTGCCCGATCATCTGGTCGCTGACCGCGCTGAGCTCGACCTGGGCGATCGGCAGGTGCTGCTGACCCATCCCGGGCCGGGGCACACAGACCACGACATCGCCGTGTGGTCGCCCGATACCGGCGTGCTCTTCGCCGGTGATCTCGTCGAGCAGGGCGCCGACCCCGACTTCACCGACGCCTACCCGCTGGACTGGCCCGCCGCCCTGACCAGGCTGCTGCGCCTGGGCCCGCGCGTCGTGGTGCCCGGGCACGGTGACCCGGTCGGCGCCGATTTCGCTACCGCCCAGCGCGATGACCTGGCCACCATGGCCGATTTGTGCCGCGCCATGCTGGCCGATTACCTCGACACCCCCGGC
>DASTBN010000348.1:0-10733 GCA_035712045.1 Pseudonocardiaceae bacterium | reverse complement strand
CGGTGCTGCGCAGCGCGGCGCCGCAGCGCAAGGCGGAGCTGGACGTGTGGGGGCCGGTGCCCGCGCTGAGCTTGATGCGGCGGCTGAAAGACCAGTTCGACCCGGAGCACCGGCTGGCACCGGGCCGGTTCGTGGGAGGGATCTGAGATGGGCCCAGGCGCTTTTGACGATCACCACGCACCGTCGGCCGGACTGATCAAGGACTGTGTGCATTGCGGATTCTGCCTGCCCTCGTGCCCCACCTACCTGCTGTGGGGACAGGAGATGGACTCCCCGCGCGGGCGCATCCATCTGATGAAAGCCGGCCTGGAAGGCGAGCCCCTGTCGGCGTCGATGGCCGGGCACTTCGACGCCTGCCTCGGATGCATGGCCTGCGTGAGCGCCTGCCCATCCGGAGTGCGCTACGACACGCTGCTCGCTGACACCCGCGCGCAGGTGGAGCGCCGTTACGAACGGCCCCGCCGGGAACGTCTGCTCCGTGAGGTGATCTTCTCACTGTTCCCGTACCCGGCGCGGATGCGGGCCCTGCGCGGGCCGCTGGCGCTCTACCAGCGCAGCGGGCTGGAGCGCCGGTTACGCGAGAGCGGGGTGCTGGACCGGCTGCCCGCGGCGCTGCGGGTGATGGAGTCGCTGACCCCGGCGCTGACCCGGCAGCGGCCGCTGCCGGAGCGCGTACCCGCCCGGGGCCGGCGCAGAGCGGTGGTCGGCATGCTCACCGGCTGCGTGCAGGACGCGTTGTTTCCCGAGGTCAACGCCGCCACCGCGCGCGTGCTCGCCGCCGAAGGATGTGACGTGGTGATCCCCCGGAGGCAAGGTTGCTGCGGGGCGCTCTCACAGCACTCCGGCCGCGAGGGCGAGGCGATGACCTTCGCCAGGACGCTGATCGACCGTTTCGCGGCCGCTGGCGTGGAATACGTCGTCGCGAACGCCGCGGGCTGCGGCTCCGCGATGAAGGAGTACGCGCACCTGCTGCGCGATGACCCGCACTACGCCGACCGCGCGCAGGCCTTCACCGAACGCGCCCGCGACGTCTCCGAACTGCTCGCCGAGCTCGGACCGGTGGCACCGCGCCACCCACTGGAGATCATCATCGCCTACCACGACGCGTGCCATCTGGGGCACGCCCAGGGCATCCGGTCCCAGCCCCGCGAGCTGCTGCGGGCCATCCCCGGGCTGAGGCTGGTCGAAATCCCCGAAGCCGACCTGTGCTGCGGGTCGGCGGGAATCTACAACCTGCTGCACCCGGAACCGGCTACGGAGCTCGGCGATCGCAAAGCCCGCAACGTGCTCGCCACCGGAGCGTCAGCGCTGGTCACGGCCAACCCCGGGTGCCTGATGCAGATCGCCGCCAGCACGCGGCGCCTCGGCGGGCACCTCATCCTGGCGCACATCATCACCGTATTGGACGCCTCACTTCGCGGCGCGCGGTTACCCGCTTAAGCGCGGCGATCAGCCGGGGTAGGCCTCGTGGAGACTCACTGAGGCCCGGCCAGCCGCCAGGTGCTGAGTGACGGGGCCCACTCGCTCTCAAATGGCGGCCAGCCGGGGATTGTGTGTCTCGGCGGACGCGGCGGTGCGCCTCATCGCCGAGATATCATCGAATGGCGGAACGACAATACCGAAGTCATTGGATCTTGGTCCGTCTTCGCGGTACTGCGATGATAGGCCGGACGACGTATTGGAAAACACAGACCTCTGGTACGAGTATTCACCTGCTTGCTCAACGTCACGTACGATTTAACAGTCGGATACGGCGATTTTCGTTCCCTGACTCGGGCCCGAGGCCACGGCGGAGATACCCACGTCACCGCATTCCGGGTGCTTCGGCTAGCCCCGCGTCCGAGTCGAGTGGGAGATCCAGCCACACCCGGTCCCGCAGCGGGATGCCCTCGATGTGGATATCTGGCGGGTAACCGGCCGCGACGGTGAAGGCATCGCGCTCAATCGAGCGCATCCGGAAGCCTTGCCGCTGATAGAAGCGCAGGTTGCCGATACCGGCCGCGGCTGTCGCCACCCGCACTGTGGACACCCTCTCGGCGGCGAGCAGTGCCAGGGCCGCCCGCACCAGCTGCCGGCCGATACCTTGGCCCTGGTGGTCCTCTCGCACCGCCATGTTCTTGATCTCCGCCTGACCAGGTTCGCCGGTGTCCACCAGCTGCAGGTGCCCCACGATGTCCTGTCCCACCCTCGCGACGAGCACGCGCCCAGAGTGCACGTAGGAAGCCAACTCGGCGGCGGAGTCCTCGGCCAGCTCGAACAGCGGCCGTAGCTCGTCCCGGTCGCCGCCGTGCCATTCGACAGTGACACCGCGATCATCAGCCGACATCACAACCTCGCGCGGTATCAGGCGTGAACGGCACGAGAGCTCTCTGCGATCAGCCCCGGCGAGATGATAACCCGCCCCGAGAAGCAGCCCGCCTACGTCTCGCCCCGGGTGATCCGCACAATTCCGGCGCGCTGTGGCACGATCTCGCGAGTGACCAGCAAACCCGCCGCGGCGCAGCACCTGCGTGACCTCGCGCGGCTGCGTCGCGTCCGCGACCGGATCGACCGGGAGTACGCGCAGCCGCTGGACGTCGAGGCGCTCGCCCGCGGCGTGCACATGTCGGCCGGGCACCTCAGCCGCCAGTTCCGGCTCGCCTACGGCGAGTCGCCCTACGGCTACCTGATGACGCGGCGCATCGAGCGCGCGATGGCGCTGCTGCGTCGTGGCGACCTCAGCGTCACCGAGGTCTGTTTCGCGGTCGGCTGCGCGTCGCTGGGCACCTTCAGCACTCGCTTCACCGAACTGGTCGGCATGCCGCCCAGCACCTACCGGCGCCACGCGGCGAGTGCGGCGGCGGGGATGCCGCCGTGCGTGGCGAAACAGGTGACCAGACCGATCAGGAATCGAGAAGCACCGGTCACCGAGCCGCACCTAGCCTGACCGCCATGGACATCACCATTCACTCGACCTTCCTCCCGCACGACGACCCGGACGCATCCCTGACCTTCTATCGGGACACCCTCGGCTTCGAGATCCGCAACAACGTCGGAAACGGCAAGATCCGCTGGATCACGGTCGGCCCTCCCGGCCAGCCCGGCACGTCCATCGTCCTGTACCCGCCAACCGCCAGCCCCGGCATCACCGACGACGAGCGCCGCACCATCGCCGAGATGATGGCCAAGGGCACCTACGCCATCATCGTCCTGGCCACCAAGGACCTCGACGGAACCTTCGAGCGGCTGCAGGCCAGCGACGCCGAGGTCGTCCAGGAGCCGACCGAGCAGCCGTACGGGGTTCGCGACTGCGCCTTCCGCGATCCCGCGGGCAACCTGATCCGCATCCAGGAACTGCGCTGAGCCGTCAGCCAGGCGACGCCGGCGCCAGACACCGCGAAGGCGGCCCCCTCAGGAGATGGAGACACGATTGAGCATGGCCACGAGGACGGACACGCCCTCGCCCGCGCCGCACGTCGCCGACAGCCACGACGTGATCCGCGTGCAGGGCGCGCGCGAGAACAACCTCAAAGACGTCAGCGTCGAGATCCCGAAGCGCCGACTGACGGTATTCACCGAGGTCTCCGGCTCGGGCAAGAGCTCTCTGGTGTTCGGCACGATCGCAGCAGAGTCGCAGCGGCTGATCAACGAGACTTACAGCGCCTTCGTGCAGGGCTTCATGCCGACGCTGGCGCGACCCGAGGTCGACGTCCTCGACGGGCTGACGACCGCGATCATCGTCGATCAGCAGCGGATGGGAGCCGACCCCCGCTCCACGGTCGGCACCGCCACCGATACCGGCGCGATGCTGCGCATCCTGTTCAGCCGGCTCGGGAAGCCGCACATCGGCTCAGCCCAGGCGTTCTCCTTCAACGTCCCCTCGATCAGTGGAGCGGGTGCGGTCACCCTGGAGCGCGCCGGACGGACGGTGAAGGAGCGTCGCAGCTTCAGCATCACCGGCGGCATGTGTCCGCGCTGCGAGGGTCGGGGCGCGGTCAACGACATCGACCTGACCCAGCTCTACGACGACGGCAAGTCGCTCAGCGAGGGTGCGCTCACGATCCCCGGCTACAGCATGGACGGCTGGTACGGCCGTATCTTCAGCGGCTGCGGCTTCTTCGACCCGGACAAGCCGATCCGCGGGTTCACTAAGAAGGAGCTGCACGATCTCCTCCACAAGGAGCCGACCAGGATCAAAGTCGACGGCATCAACCTGACCTTCGAGGGGCTGATCCCGAGGATCCAGAAGTCAATGCTGTCCAAGGATGTCGACTCGCTGCAGCCGCACGTCCGCGCCTTCGTGGAGCGGGCGGTCACGTTCACCACCTGCCCCGAGTGCGACGGGACCCGGCTGTCCGAGGAGGCCCGGTCGTCGACGATCGAGGGGATCAGCATCGCCGACGCCTGCGCGATGCAGATCAGCGACCTCGCCGGGTGGGTGCGCGGCCTGGACGAGCCGTCGGTGGCGCCATTGCTGGCGGCGCTGGGGGAGACCCTCGACTCGTTCGTGGAGATCGGGCTGGGCTATCTCTCGCTCGGCCGGCCGTCGGGCACGCTCTCCGGCGGCGAGGCGCAGCGGGTCAAGATGATCCGCCACCTTGGCTCCTCACTCACCGACGTCACCTACGTTTTCGACGAGCCCACTATCGGCCTGCATCCCCATGACGTCCAGCGGATGAACGAGCTACTGCTGCGGCTGCGGGACAAGGGCAACACGGTGCTCGTCGTGGAGCACGAGCCGGAGACGATCGCGATCGCCGACCACGTCGTCGACCTCGGCCCCGGCGCCGGTACCGCAGGCGGCACCATCTGCTTCGAGGGCACCGTCGAGGGGCTGCGGGCCAGCGGCACCATCACCGGCCGCCATCTCGGCGACCGGGCCGCCCTCAAGGCGACAGTGCGGAGGCCCACCGGCACGCTGGAGATCCGCGGCGCGACAGCACACAACCTCAAGGACGTCGACGTCGATGTCCCGCTCGGGGTGCTTGTCGTTGTCACCGGCGTCGCCGGCTCCGGAAAGAGCTCGCTCGCGCACTCCTCGCTGTGTCAACAGTCGGGGGCTGCCGACGCGGGTGTGGTGCCGATCGACCAGACCCCAATCTGCGGCTCGCGGCGGAGCAACCCGGCGACCTACACCGGAGCGCTCGACCCGATCCGCAAGGCGTTCGCGAAGGCCAACGGCGTGAAGTCGTCGCTGTTCAGCGCCAACTCCGAGGGCGCCTGCCCCCACTGCAACGGGGCCGGCGTCACCTACATCGACCTGGCGATGATGGCCGGCGTCGCCGTCCCCTGCGAGGAGTGCGGCGGCCAGCGCTTCCAGGCGTCGGTCCTGGAGTACAAATTGGGCGGTCGGAACATCGCCGAGGTGCTCGCGATGCCGGTGACCGAGGCGCGGGAATTCTTCGGCGCAGGCGAGGCGCGCACGCCGGCCGCCCGCGCCATCCTCGACCGGCTCGCCGACGTCGGGCTCGGCTACCTCAGCCTGGGCCAGCCGCTCACCACGCTGTCCGGCGGCGAGCGGCAGCGGCTCAAGCTGGCCACGCGTATGGGCGGCGGCAGCAGCATCTATGTCCTCGACGAGCCGACCACCGGCCTGCACCTCGCCGACGTCGAGCAGCTGCTCGGCCTGCTCGACCGGCTCGTCGACTCCGGCAAGTCGGTCATCGTCATCGAGCACCACCAGGCGGTCATGGCGCACGCCGACTGGATCATCGACCTCGGCCCCGGTGCCGGCCACGACGGCGGCCGGATCGTCTTCCAGGGCACACCCGCCGACCTCGTCGCCGCCCGCTCCACCCTCACCGGCGAGCACCTCGCGGCCTACATCGCGTAACATCAGTTTTCTCGGCGGCGAGAACTCATCGTGTCTGATCGATCGCCCGCCTCGCCACGCGGACCATTCGTGTTCGTCAGCTATCGAAGGGCAGACGACCCGTTCGGTGCGGCGCTTGTGGCGGCGGCGCTGCTCAACCGTTTCGGCGCCCGAGCGGTCTTCCTCGACACCCTCGCTCTACGGCCCCGCAGCGACCCCTCCCGCCGGCTGCCGCAGGCGCTCACCCGCGCCACGGTGCTGTTAGCCCTGATCGGTCGCCGCTGGGATCACGGAGAGCAGCTGAGCCGCCTGCGGGAAGCACAGGACTGGGTCCGATGGGAGATCACTGAGGCAGCATCGACGCCATGCTGCGACACGTTCTCCCGGAAGCCCAGCAGTGGTCGGGCAACCGCGACATGATCGTCCGGAATGCGGCGTCGCTGCTCGCTCCCAGCGACTGGCTCCGGCACCTGGTCCCTGCGACACTGCCCGGGCGCCCGAACGGATCTGCCATCGTCGCGGTGACCGAGACCGCACTCCTGATCGCCGATCTGGATCACAAGTTCCAGATCACACGTCGGCTACGGGTCGAGTCTGCCGAGCTAACCGGCGCGGCCCTGGCACCCCGGCGCAGGCTCGGCCTGCTGCCCATCGCAGACGTCCGGCTGCGTAGCAAGACCGACCCTGACGTCGAGCTGCGTGGGCTGTTTCGCAGACAAGCCGAAGAACTGATGGAGAACCTACGCCCTATGGAGGATGGACGGTAACTATAGCGAGAACCCGATCTCCAGCCGGGTCATCGTGGTGATATGCACCAGGCCCCGGGCGATCCGGTTAGCCCACTCCTGCGCGTTCGAGGCCCGGCCCAACCGGGTATAAGCTGATTTGCCGAGCAGCCGTCGAGCAGCCAGGGGCTCATTCCCAGGCCTTGGACATGATCACCGGGTTATCGAGGTCGCGGAAAACCTCGGCGGATCGGCGAAGTCCGCTGCGGAGACAGCCGGCCGGATCGGCTAGCATCCCTCGCCAGCTGCGTCGCGGATCAGGATGTCAGGCATCACCACCTCCCCCAACTACGATAGCCCCGGCTATCACATTGGTAACGTCGGGTTCACAGCCCCGGCGACGGTGGCCTCTGACTGGATCCGCGAGGCGTTCGGGTCCGGCTTGGGCGGGCGGATAGAGCAGTGATGCCCAGGACGGCGACCGCTGAAGTGAGGGCACCGTTGAGGTCATGGATGTACCATTCGACCAGCCGCCGCGCTCGCGCTGGGTCTGCTGCTCACCGCGCCGCGCTGATCGTGGGACGGCGCTCTGCTATCACCGAGTTCGACATCAGAGTTGTCAGCTTCACGATAGAAGGCGCTGGTGTTGCGCTCGGCAACACCAGCGCAACTGGATCAGGTCAGCGTGCGAATTCGTGGTTCTTCACGCTGCTGATCCAGGCGGCCAGCTCGATCCCGTGGAAGACCAGCACTGCCCCTTCGGGGCACTTGCTGTCCCGCACCGCGACCCGGCTATCCGCCAGCGCCGCCCACTCGACGCAGTCGTCGGTGCCGCCGTTGCCAGCGCTGCGGCTGCTCTTGCGCCAGATCGCGCGGGACAGGTCTGCTGAGGTCATCCCGCGCCTCCTCTCCCGGACTACTGATAGTGCGCCAGGATAGTAGAGATCAGGTCGGCCGACTCCGTCGGGGACAGCGCTAGCGAGCTCAGCACGGCGAAGCGCATAACGCAGCGCCGGACGTGGTCCTGCTCCTCCAGGTAGATCGAGCCTGCGGGTCCCTCGACGTAGCCCACATCGTGTGCCAGTTCGGGCAGCGTGACGATGGTGAACGCGCCTTCCATACCGGGGTGTGGACCGACTGTGAACGGCACCACCTGGATGGTGATGTTGAGCGCGTGGGTTAGGTCCAGCAGGTGTTCCAGCTGGCCGCGCATCACCCGGCTGCCACCCACCGGGCAGCGCAGGACCGCTTCGCTGAGGATCACCTCGTAGGTGGGCGGATCAGCGCCGGTAAAGACGTGCTGGCGGATCATCCGAGCGGCTACCCGGTTCTCCAAGCCTTCGATTGGCGTGGTGGGTTGGAGGGTAGTCATCAACGCGCGGGCGAAATCGGAGGTCTGCAGCAGGCCTGGCACCAGGGCCAGCTCGAACTGGCGGATCGTGGTCGCCGCCTGCTCCAGCCCGACCATTGTCTGGTATGGCTTGGGCAGCGCGCTGGACTGCCACCAGCCCTTCTGCCGGGCCTCGCGGGCCATCCGGACCAGATCGGCGGTCTCGTCGGCCGATACCTCGTAGACCGCCGCGAGGTGTTCGACCTCGGCGGGCTGGGGCGCGTACGAGCGGGTCTCGATGCGTTGCAGCTTCGAGCGGCCCCAGCGCGGAGAGTGCTGCTTGAGCCGCGCGGCCGCCTCCACGATGGTCAGCTTCGAGCGCTCCCGGTGGCCCCGCAGCGACTCGGCCAGCTGCCACAGCCGCAGCGTCGGGCTGAACCCGCGATCCATCACGACCCCTCGCCCGCGCAGTAGCCCCATCGGGTAATACTGTAGAAAACCCGTTGCGAGTCTGGGTTTCCCAGTACATGGTGGAGCGACTCAATCGTAGCGCAGGAGACGGGGAGACCATGACGAGCCACGAGGAACCGCTGTGCTGCGAGGAGGAGTTTGCCCAGGAAGTGCGGGACCTGGTCGCCGACGAGGCGCCTCGGGTGTTCGCGCTGGTCGAGGAATACGGCGAGAGGTTCGACGGCTGGGTCCTCGCGTGGGGCCTGGCATTCGAGGACCGCACCGAGATCATCAGCGTCAATGGCCTGCACCTGCGGATGCCCTCACCCGAACGCGCCCAGCGAGTATTCTCCCGGCGCCGGACCATCCGCCTGGTGTGGACCGACCCCACTCAGCAACCCGCGCAGGTGAGCTGAACCCCCACCCTGATCAGGCATTGGGGTCCCAATGATCTGCTCCGGGCATCAGCGGATGTGGTGGACCTCTCAGCGCAGCGCGGTGAACAGGTCGCTGACGCGGGCATCGCGGGTAGGTTGACCGTCGGGTCCAGTCAGCGGTGGCAGCGCGAATCGATGCTCGATGGTGGCCAGGATGGACGTCGTGTCGTGCTGGGTATGGTCAACTCCTGACCTGAGGCCCGGCGCGAAGATCAGTGCCGGAATCCGGGTGCCGGGACCGATGGCATCGTGCGGTCCTGGATTGCTGGGTGCGCCGGGAGGGCTGACATGGTCCCATTGCCCGCCGAACTCGTCATAGGTAACGATGATCATCGTGTTTTTGGCGTTCGGCCCGTTCACGATGGCCTTGATGAGATCGACAAGACGGGAATTTCCATTCGGCTCGCTGGCGTAGCCGGGGTGCTCATTCTCCGCGCCGATCGGCTTGACGAAGCTGACCGCCGGAATCCCGCCGGGCCGGGCGAGGTCACGCAGGAATTCCTGTTCATCCGCGAGGTGCTCTGCCCGCCCCGGGGTGCCGTCGGCGTAGTTGGCGAAATAGGACAGCGGCTGGTGGTGGAATTGAAACAGCGGATGCGGGCAGTAAGGGAACACCGCGCCGGTGATCGTCGGTGCGGCACAGGTACCGGTAGCGGTGTTTGCCGGACCGGCGGTCCAGCCCGCACCGAGAGGATGGGTGGCATCGCGCCCGTTGTTACCCGTGGCGTTGTCCCAACCGCCGGAGTACCAGGTCCAGGACACGTGGTGCGCCGACAGGGAGTCCCCGATGTTGGCGCTGTGCAGGAGCGGCAGGTGTTTGCCTACGGCGGTGCCTGGTTCGAAGGGCTGAGTAAACGGCTGGATGGTGTTGACCGCGTAGTCGCCGCACAGGGCGCCAGCCGGGGCGGGCGCCGCACCGGCGAAGCTCGGCGCGCAGTGACCCGATGCGTCGGCGGCTTCGGTGAGCGCCTGGTCCTTCACTGTTCCCGCCGATGACGTGTAGTACGGGTAATTGATCGGCATCCCGGCCGTGTCCACCACAGAGTGCAGGTCGCAGTTCGTGGTTCCGGTGGCGCAGCCCGTGGTCTGCCCGCTGTGATCGGCGCCCTCGAAAATCGGCGCCTGCGCGGACACCAGCGCCTGGTGGTTGAGAAACGAACCGCCGAAGCCGCCCTGGAAAAAGTTGTCCGCGATCACATAGCTCGGGGCGTCTTTGCCGTGCAAGTAGGTATAGATTGGCAGCTTGGTGGTGTCGTAGTAGCCCACGGTCAACCCGACCGCGTCGCTGCCGGTCACATAGCGATCCTGCTTACCACCATCGATTTGGTATTGCTCCTGGTAAAAGCGGTGAGCTAAGTCCCGGGTGCAGCCACCGGGCGCTCCGGTGCCGCTGGGAACATCCGACGAGCCCGCGGAAAGAGAACACGTCATAGCCGTGGCGGGCATGTAGTCATCGATCCGCCACGGCCGGTTGGAAAAAGCGCTGTTCACCGGTCGTGGCGTCGCCGGAGTACCTTGCATGGCCGGATGAGCGGCATCGGTGCACGTCGCGGGAAGCGGGGACGGGGAGGTGAGATTGACATCATTCTGATATAGGCAGGCGAGCGGGCTGCCGTCCTGAGCGACCTGAACGCTTGTCGCGGCGGGAGCGTCTGGGCGCCCATTGACGCGCTGACCACCAACCTCACCCCACCCGCCATAAAGATTGTCAAAACTGTGATTCTCCTGATAGATCACCACGATATGTTCGATCTTGCGCGACGGGTCATCGCGGGTCCGCGGCGGCTCACTATTAGTCGTCGGCGGGGCACACGCGAGAGCCGTGAACACAATCAGTACACTACCGATTACACTAAGTGTCCTCCCCACTCGGAAAGCGTAACACCAAGGAATGGGCAGGTAGCGGCCGACCCTCTTCTTGCCGCACCGGGGGCACCGCGCTTCGGCCGGCCCGGAGCACGGCATCCGGGGTGGTTGACCGACATCGGCCCGCCCCGACC
>DASTBN010000347.1:0-5864 GCA_035712045.1 Pseudonocardiaceae bacterium | reverse complement strand
GACCCCAGCCGTCAGCGTAAAGACCACCCAAACGGGCCACAACCACGACTAGCTCTGTGATAAT
This sequence comes from Pseudonocardiaceae bacterium, assembly GCA_035712045.1. Classification (GTDB taxonomy): domain Bacteria; phylum Actinomycetota; class Actinomycetes; order Mycobacteriales; family Pseudonocardiaceae. The sequence continues at coordinate 5,800 of DASTBN010000347.1, read as the reverse complement.
CACGATGTGATAATCACAGAGCTCGGCTTCACTGCGTCACCTCATGACCGTAGCCCGCCGGGGACCGTGCCTTGCTGACTCCCCCACGCAGCACGTGCGGTTCCCGGCACCCGAGCAAGCGGATCCGGCCTGGTAGCGCACCGGGCCGGATCCGGCTGACCAATCCGAAAGGACCGTGATGACCTCGCTTTCCCGCCACTGCGCGCATGCCCTTCCGGCTAGCGCGCTCGCTTGGGAGGCTTCTCCGGTTCTCCCCCTGCTGGCGCGGGCAGCACGGGCGCGGTAGCCGTGACCACTCACGGCTGGACCGTTCACCAGACCCGCCATCGGCTCATCCGCGACACCCTGCGGGAAAGTTTGCTGGCCGGGCCCGGCACCGTCGAGCGGCCCGGATCGACTCGGTACTGGGCCAGTGCCGTGTTATATCTGCTACTGCTCAGCCATCCGATCGATCGGCGAGGCCGGTGCCGATCCTGCCGGCGCTCCGGCGAAATGATCGGGCTGCGCCGCCGGCCATGCCGCGTCCACCTGCAGGCGGGCTACTGGCTGCGGCACCAGCCCGGCGAGGCGCTGCTGCTCGCGCAGCTCGCCGACGAGCTCGGTGCCGACATCGCGTCCGCCGGCACTGACGTGCGGCCCGGGCCGCAGGCCCGCGAGGACAGTCCCCGATGAGACGCACTCCGCCAGCCGGTCTTGGCCAGAATGCGACGCGGGTCTGCCCGTGGGGGTGGAACAGCTGCTCATCGAGGTGGCAGGCACAGCAGCCCAAATGCAATCAGGAATGCAACCATAGGCCAGAACGGACACCGGAAGACGATCATTCCGTCCAGCGTTAATGCCGCTCAGGGGTAGCGGAAGCGGAAAGATTCGAACCTCCGGTGCCTCTCGGTAGGCTCGCTTTCAAGGTCGTCGACCCTGTACCGATCCAAAACTCTGGTGCGGATCGGTGACCTGTGGTTTTCTCGAATGGATCAGGCGGCTGGGTGGTATTCGTTGATCACACCGCCGGGTACGCGGTGGCGTCGGATCACGCTGTCGATGGGCATGGCGGCTGGCCGGTGCTCGTCGTTGGGGGCGCGTTGCTCGAGGGCCTGGTGCGGCCGGTGAGAGTTGTAGTGCTGCGCGTACCCGGAGAGGACCTTGGTGGCGTGGTGTTCGTTGTAGATCAGGATGCGGTCGGTGCACTCGCCGCGGACGGTGCGCACGAACCGCCCGGCATAACAGTTCGCCCGGGGAGTGCGTGGCGACGGGCGGCCTAGCCGGTCCGGGTATCGCCACCTGCGTGTCACCAGGCGACGGTGCCAGGCCAGCAACGTGGCCGGCGTGACCAGCCGGTGCATCCGCAGCTGTCGCGGCAGCAGCCGGGCCAAGGCGGAGAGGACCGCTGATCTGGCCACGAAGGCCGTGGCCGGCCTCCTTGGCGACGCAATACCGCGATTTCGTGCCGCAACACCAGCAGCTCGGCAGCGACCGCGGACTCGCTGCGCGCAAGGACCGCCAGCCACCGGAACAGGCACACCATGATCAGATAGAGGAGCCGGAAGGACACGACCGACGATCGTGCCTGATCCCGATCTTTCTCTAACCCGCAGGTCAACCCCACTCGCGAGGTTCTGGAGCGGTATAGGTAGCGGTGGGATTTGAACCCACGGAGGACGAAGCCCTCACGCGCTTTCGAGGTCTGCGACCCACAATGTCTTGTCGAGTCTGAAATCTGTCGGTGTCTGTGGTTCATGGTGGGATGCTGTGTGTTATGGAGCGGCCACGGTGGGTGTTTGTGAGTCATACCTCGGAGTTGGCGCGGTTTCCGGTGGGGCGCACGTTTGTGGCGGCGGCGCAGCGGGCGGTGTCCCGGGCCGGGGACGCGGTGGTGGAGATGGCCTATTTCGGGCCACGGGAGGAGCGGCCGGCGCGGGTGTGCCGGGATGCGGTGCTGGGTGCGGATGTGTTTGTGGCCGTGGTGGGGTTTCGGTATGGCTCGCCGGTGGCTGATCGCCCGGAGGTCTCCTACACGGAGTGGGAATTCGAGGTGGCCAGCGAGGCGGGGTTACCGCGGCTGGTAGTGCTGCTGAGCGAGGAGGCCGAGGGCCCGAGGGATCTGTTTGTGGATCTGCGATATGGCGTTCGGCAGGAGGCATTCCGGGCCCGGTTGAACGAAAGCGGGGTGACCACGGCGGCGGTCAGGACACCGGAGGAGCTCAGCGAGGTGCTGTTCGCGGGGTTGCGGGATCTGCCACGGGCCCGCACGGAGGACGTCCCAGGGGGGCGGGTGTGGAATGTGCCGGCCCGCAACCCGATGTTCACCGGGCGGGAGGAGCTGCTCACCACGCTGCACGCCAACCTAGGAGACGCGGGGGGCGCGGGGGCGGTGGTGTGTGTGTTGTTCGGGATGGGTGGGGTTGGGAAGACCTCGCTGGCTATCGAGTACGCCCATCGGTACGGGGCGGACTACGACGTGGTGTGGTGGGTCCCGGCGGAGCAGCCAGCGCTGGTGGCTGACCGGCTGGCCGAGCTGGCCCATGCCTTGGGCGTGGCGAACCTCACCGATTCGGTGACCACAGCGGTGGCCCGGCTATTGGGGGTGCTGCGGCAGCAGGATCGGTGGCTGCTGATCTTTGACAACGCCGAAGATCCGGCGGCGTTGGCGAGGTATCTACCGGCGGGCAGTGGCGGGCGGGTGGTGATTACCTCCCGCAACCCCAACTGGCAGGATTTGGCCACCACGGTCGGGGTGGAGGTGCTGGATCGGAGCGAGTCGATCGCGCTGCTGCGCCACCGCGCCCCGCAGCTGAGCGAGAATGAGGCCAGACGGGTCGCGGCCGCCTTGGGGGATCTGCCGCTGGCCCTAGCCCAAGCCGGCGCGCACCTGGCCGACGCCGCCACTGGTGTGGAGGGCTACCTCAGTCTGCTCGCTGAGCGCACCACCGAGCTGCTGGCCCAAGACACCTCTGCCGCTCACCCAGTGTCGCTGACGGCCAGCGCCCAGATCGCCTTCGACCGGCTCGCCGCTCAGTCCCCGGCCGCGTTGATGCTACTTACCGTGGCAGCCTACCTGGCACCAGAACCCATCCCGCTCACCCTGTTCAGCGCGCATCCCACCCAGCTGCCTGACCCGCTGGCGAGCGCGGCGGGAGATCCGCTGGTGTTCCCCGCGTTGACTCGGCTGCTACGCCAGTACGGACTGGCACGCATCGAACCGACCACGATGGTGGTGCATCGACTACTCGCCGCGATCCTGCGCGCCCAACACCCCAATCAGCACCTAGACCCCCCCGCCCTCGTGGTTCAGCTGCTGTGTGCCGCGATCCCCACCGATGACCCGTGGGACAACCCTCCAGTCTGGCCGGCCTGGCGCCAGCTCCTGCCCCACGTGCTGGTCGCTACCGACCCCCACAGAGTTCTCATCAAGGTCAACCAGGACCTAGCCTGGCTGCTCCACTACACCGCCCAGTACCTGAACACTCGCGGAGAAATCGCCCCCGCCCTCCCGCTATTCGAACGTGCCCGAGACCTGCGCCGCGCCATGCTGGGCGAGGATCACCCTGACACTCTGCACTCAGGCATCAGTCTGGCCATTCTCCGGGGACAGCTGGGGAAGTATGAACGAGCCCGCCAACTGGGCGAAGATGTCCTGACCCGCTGCCGCCGGGTACTAGGCGAGGACCACCTCGATACCCTGCGTTCGGCCTATATTCTTGCCGCCATCCTGGGAGAGCTGGGGCGGCATGAACGGGCCCGCCAACTGGGCGAGGACACCCTGACCCGCTGCCGCCGAGTCCTGGGCCCCGACCACTCCCACACCCTGCACGCGGCCCAGACCCTTGCCCTAGTCCTGTGGGAGTCGGGGCGATACGAGCAGGCTAGTCAGCTGGCCGAGGACACCCTCACCCGCTCCCGCCTGGTGCTCAGCGAGGACCACCCCCTCACCCTGAGTTCGGCCTACATCCTGGCCTTCGTCCTAGCAAGATTGCGCCAATACGAGCGAGCTTGCCAGCTAGGCGAGGACACCCTCACCCGCCTGCGCCGGACGCTCGGTGAGGACCACCCCCTCACCCTGCGCTCGGCCTACATCCTGGCCTTCGCCCTGGCGGAGTCCGGCCAGCACGAACAGGCCCGCCAACTGGCCGAGGACACCCTCATCCGCTCTCGCCGGGTCCGGGGCGAAGACCACCCCCTCACCCTGCGCTCGGCCAACGTCCTGGCCTTCGTCCTAAGCGAGTCCGGCCAGCACGAACAGGCCCGCCAACTGGCCGAGGACACCCTCACCTGCCTGCGCCAAGTGCTCGGTGAGGACCACCCCGATGCCCTGCGCTCTGCCTCCGTCCTTGCCGCCACCCTAGAGGAGCTGGAGCAGCATGAACGGGCCCGCCAGCTAGCCGAGGACACCCTCACCCGCTCTCGCAGAGTGCTCGGCGAGAACCACCCCGATACCCTGCGCTTGACTCAATACCTCACCACTGCCCTAGCAAAAAAATCTGGGCGAGCCCGACTAGGACCATTGACTGGCCAGACGAACCAGGTTTCGGCGGGGTGATGAACCGGCTACCGACACATTCCCCCCGCTCCAACGCAACTTCTCGATCATCCACCGAGCGAGGGCCGATGATAGAGCTACTCGACAAAGTGCTGCCTAAATTGTTGGGCGCAGGAAGAGTCGTCCGCGAACCAGCTGATCCTGCCCACGCCCCACTCGAAAGGCTTCTGCCAGGTGTTTTGTGGCTCGCCTGGGATCAAACCCAGAACCCAAGGATTCTCGGACCGTCATTGTGGTTGTTCGTGAATAGTCCCGGTTACCTGCTCCTTTCGCAACTGCAAATGCTGGCAGTCTGTAGTTTTCTTGGGTCATCTGGATGTGCTCTGTGGCCATAAAATGTCCAAAAGATCATCGGCGGAAACGTGATCACCGACGATCATTTGCACGCTGGGACTCGTGGGACATCCCGTCGACAGTGAGATAGTGAGGTCGATGTCGATGACGCGCAGGTGGACGCGAGAACAACCCGGCCGGCCTGGGTGCCGGTGAGCCGGTGGAGGATGGCCAGGGTGCCACCGGTGTTGGTGCGCCAGTAGTCCACGGGATGGGTCCGGGAGTCCCGCACCCGGGTCAGCCCGGCCAGGTGGCACACGCCATCGACATCGGTGAGCGTCGCGGGCAGGGTGGCGGGTGTGGTGAGGTCGCCCTGGAGCCGGTGGACGCCGGGGGGCAGCGCGGAGGCCGGGGAGCGGGTCAGCCCGATCACGTGGTGGCCGTGCTCGGCCAGGAGGGCGGCCACGGCGTAGCCGAGGAATCCGGCGGCTCCGGTGACCAGGATTCTCATGGGCCCAGGAGCTGATGCCGGTGCTGCCAGGCCAGCTCCATGCAGGCGCGGGAGATCGGTGACAACGGCTCGGTGCGCAGCCGTTCCCGGGAGGCTTCGGTGAACGGGATGCCCACAGTGGGACGCCCGGCCTCGGTGCTGACGGTGGCGCCTTCTTCATTCACGGCGACCATGGTCGAGAACAGCGCGTCGAAGACGGGGGCTGCGATGACCGCGACGGTCAGCAGCTCGACCCATAGGGTGAGTGGTTCGCACACCATGGCGCAGGCGTAGACACGGAAGTCACCGGCCTGGCGTGCTTTCTCAAAGGATATGAACGGCTCGTCGGTATCGTAGGCGATGGGGTCGATACTGTTTCCGTCGTGCTCGCTGTTGCCGAGGAATTCCTCGGAATACTCGCGCTGGATGTTACGCCAGAGGCAGAAGTCGTTGTTTTGATGCGCCGGGGCGAGCGCCGCGGGCTGGAAGACACCGGCGGGGAT
>DASTBN010000346.1:0-12964 GCA_035712045.1 Pseudonocardiaceae bacterium | reverse complement strand
GTGAGATGTGGACAGGGTGGCAGTTACGCAGGGGTACGGTTGGACACCGACAGCGATCGTCGGCACATTGCACAGTGTGCGAGTTACCACGATCAGACCAACCGACCTCTGCGGCGTCTTCCAGGGATCGGAGGCCGTCACGACCCGGGTGCTGACCGCTGATCAGTTGCGAGGGCCTGGATTCCGACGGCTCTACCGTGACGTCTACCTGCCCGCCGGCCTGCCGGTCACGCATCTGGCGCGTTGCGAGGGCGCCGCACTGATCCTGCCGTCCGCTGCGGTGATCACCGGACGGTCCGCGGCGACCTTGCGAGGGGTTCCCCTGGCCCGCGCGACCGAACCGGTGGAGGTCGTGGTGCCGTTAGAGACCAAGATCACGCGGCGCAGCGGCCTGGACATCCGCCGCAGCGACCTCACCGCCGGGGAGTTCACCGCCTGGTCGGGAATTAGGCTCGCCACGCCGCTGCGGATGTCGCTGGACCTGCTGCTCGACCGGCCCCTGCCGGACGCGGTCGCCGACCTCGACGCTGTCCTGCGTGCCGGGCTGGTCAGCCTGCCCGCAGTGCGGCAGATGGTCGCCGAGCGACACGATCGGGGCATCGTCGCCGCGCGTCGCGCCGCCGAGCTCGCCGATCCCCGCGCGGAATCCCGCCCGGAGTCCCGGGTACGGGTCTACCTCGTGCTCGACGGCCTTTCACCCGAGCCGCAATACCTGGTCTGCGACAAGCACGGCGTGATCGCCAGGGTAGATCTCGGGTTCCCCGATCAGCGCCTCGCGGTGGAATACGACGGCGAGTGGCACGGAGAATGGCGCCAGATCAGCTCAGACCGTGAGCGCCTCAACCGCCTCCAAGCCGTCGGCTGGAGAGTCCTGTTCATCACCCACCGCCACCTCCGCGACCCGGCTGGCGTCGTCGCCTCCGTCCGCGCCGCCCTCGCCCGCTGATCCGCCCTCCCAGCACCCCGATATGTCCCCATATCGGTCTCCCGCTGACCTCGCAGACCCCGATAAGTCCCCATATCGGGGTGCTCACAGGGACGCCGACCCCGATATGGGGACATATCGGGGTGAGGGGCTAGGAGGCCGCTGAATAATTCGCGTTTCGGCCCATTCCGGCGTACAAAACCGCAGCTCAGCGCCTTGCGGTGCGGCTCCGAACCGAGTTATTCAGCGGCCTCCTAGGGGGTGAGGGTAGCGAGGAAAGCGCGCCAGGCGGGGGTGGGGATGGTCAGGGCGGGGCCGTTAGGGTCTTTGGAGTCGCGAACTAGTACCCGCTCGGGCGCGGGGGCAACCTGGACGCAGTCACCGTTGGTCGTGCTGTAACTGCAACTGCTGGTATGCCAGACGATGCGGCCCGGCTCACGCGCGGTCATCATGATCCTCTCCATCCGCGTCGAGCTCGCTGTCCAGGTAGACCACCGGCTTGAAATCGGCGAACTCCATCAGCTTGAACGCCCCGGCGATCCCGGGGGGCCCGCCCCGAGCGGCCGACACCACCCGCAGGCTCAGGTAGGGACGCTCCGACATCCGCCGCAGGTGCGCCAACTGCTCGGCCATCACCACCGGCCCGCCGACCGGTAACCGCAGCGCGAACTCGTGCACATAGAAGGCGAACCGCGCCGGGCGCTCCCGGGCGAATAGGCTCTGGCGGGCCAGCCGGGCGGCTACCCGGTCGTCGATCTCGCACGGCGGGGCGTTCCCGGTCTCCCGGATCAGCGCGTGGGCGTACTCGGCGGTCTGTAGCAAGCTGGGCATCAGCATCGGCTGGAAAGTCGCTGATCGCCACCGCCCGGTCCTCGTGGTCGATCAGGGTGCGCAGCTGCTTGGGCAGCCGGGAACCGTGCTGCTGGAAGCAGCCCGGGGTGTCCTGCTCCCGGCACAGCGCCAGCAGCCGGTCCCGCTCGGCGGCCGGGACACCGCAGGCGCCGAGGAACGCCGCGACGTCGACCTCGCGTACGGTGCGTTTGCCGGCCAGCAGCATCGACACGTAGCTCGGCGTCACATCGAGCATCTGAGCGACCCGCTTGCCGTTCAGCCCCGCCCGCTTCATGACCTCGCGCAGTCCTTCCCCCAGCTCGCGGCGGCGCATCGTCGGCTCGCGATGTGGCACGATGACACCTCCCAGCACAAGATCATAGATCTCGCCATCGCGAAATTCGACGAATCCGGGCACATTAACCAGTGGTTAATTTCTTGCGTCACCGCTGGTTAACCGGTTCTCTCATGCCCAGCGGGGTGCTGAGCCCTACCAACCCCGGGAAGGTATCCGATGAGCGCCCTATCAGCCGCGCAGGCCGATGCTTTCGCACTGCTGCGCGAAGACATCTGCGAGCACCTGGAACGGGCCGAATCGCTGGCGTTCCAAGATAACGACTGGTCAGCCGAAGATATCGCCACCGCCCGTGATCTGATCGGCGATCTGGTACTCGGCATTCGCGGGCTGATGATCGAGCACGAATCGCGCGGCGACGGGGAATGCCGGACCTGTGCCTCAGCGTGGCCCTGCTCGGTAATAGTCACCATTCACGGCTTCGTGAAGGACCCGGAAGGCCAGTTCGTCATACTCGCCAGGCGGAACCGAGGTGAGGACTGATTCACACCAGACGCAGAATGATGACGCGCTACCGGTCGTGGACCACGCGCGATCTTAGTCATACCGGGGCATAGCGCCACATCTACAGCCGGATCCAGTCTCCGCGCTCGTCGCGGGCGAGTAACCCCGGGCGCTGAGGCGCGACATGCGGGACGTCAGGACGCGACACGCCGACTAGACCACCAGTCCGCCCTCGGCTTCTCGGAGGGTTTCTTCCAGGTGGTTAGCGTCGGGTGATCCGAGGCGCTGGTAGAGCGTGAGTGCCTCTCGCAGGTACGCGACACCTTCGCTGGCACGTCCTTGTGCACGGTGGCATCGCCCGATTCCTTCCAATGCCCGTGCTTCCTCGAGTGGTGTTCCCAGGGTTTGGGCGATGCTGAGTGCCTGGGCATGGTGCGCACAGGCGTTGGCAGGCGCACCGGAGGCAGCGAGCAAGTGACCGAGGTTGTTCAGGGTTTCGGCTTCGCCGATCCGGTTGCCCAGGTTGCGGTAGAGCGCCAGAGCCTGCTCCAGGCTGGCGCTCGCGGCCACGTAGTCCCCAGCCAGCCGCTGGGTCGTGCCCAAGTTGTTGAGGGCGTAGGCTTCGCCGATCCGGTTGCCCAGGTCGCGGTAGAGCGCCAGAGCCTGCTCCAGGCTGGCGCTCGCGGCCGCATAGTCCCCAGTCAGCCGCTGGGTCGTGCCCGAGTTGTTGAGGACGTGGCCTTCGGCGTGCCGGTTGCCGAGATCCCGGGCCAGCACGAGGCTTCGCTCCAGGCTGGCGGTCGCGGACGGATAGTCCCCGGTCAGCCGCTGTACCGTGGCCAGATTGTCCAGGGCGAGACCTTCGCCGCGCCGGTTACCGAGGTCGCGGTACAACACCAGAGCCTGCTCCAGGCTGATGGTGGCGCCGCGATAGTCCCCCGTCAGCCGCCGTACCGCGCCCAGGGTGTTGAGGACCTCGGCTTCGCCGATCCGGTCGCCGAGGTGACGATACAGCTCCAGGGCCCGCTCCAGACTGGCGGTCGCGACCGAGTAATCACCAGTCAGGTGCTGCACCATGCCTAAGGCGGCGTGGCCGTTGGCTTCACCGATCCGGTTGCCGAGGTCGCGGTACAGCTCCAGGGCCCGCGCCAGGCTCGCGGTCGCAGCCGGATAGTCCCCCATCAGGCGTTGCACGGTGCCTAAGTTGTAGAGAGACCGGGCCTGGCCGCGCTGGTTGCCGAGGTCCCGGTACAGCGCCAAGGCCCGCTCCAAGCTGGCGGTCGCGGCCGGGTAGGCAATGGTGAGCCGCTGGGCCATGCCCAGCAGGTTGAGAGCGTGGGCTTGGCCGAGCTGATTGCCCAGCTCGCGGTGGATCGTCAGGGCCCGTTCCAGGTTGCCGATGGCGGCCGGGTAATCGTCCATCAGACAGTGCAGATCACCCAGGTTGGTGAGGGCGGCCGCTTCGCCGAGTCGATCGCTCGCTTCGCGGGCCGCGTTGAGTGCGGTGTGGTGGAGGCCCAACGCTTGGCCCCACGAGCCTTGCATGCGGAGGAACTCGTGCATCACGTCGGGCAGATGGATAGCGTGGCGCTCCCGGGTGCGGCGTGCGGCGTAGTCGGCGGCGGCTCGGAGGTTGGTGTGTTCGGTGTTGAGCCAGGCGATCGCAGTGTCGTGAGTGACCGGTTCTGGGGTAAATCTTGGCGGGTGGGCCGCTGAAACGACGGTGGGAGACCGCGCATCGAGGTGACTAGCGGCGAGGGTGGCGGTGTGCAGGTAGTAGTCCAAAAGCCGGTCTATGGCCGCGTCGCGCTCGGCGGGCGGATCGCGCTCGGCCAGGAGCTGGGCGTAATCGCGGAGCAGATCGTGCAGGCGGTAGCGGCCCCGGACAGGTTCGTCCAGCACATACCTGGCGTAGAGATCTCGTAGCTGGCGGCGGGCGCTTGCCAGCGTGGTGTCGTGCAGGGCTGCGGTGGCGTAGGCGTCGATGTCGGTTCCCGGTTGCAGGCCGAGCTGGCGGAACAGCCGCTGCTGGTCGTGGCTCAGCTCCTGGTAGGACAAGTCGAAGGCGGCGGCGACCGAGCGCTGCCCCGCGTCCATCGCGGCCAGCCGGTTGCGCGCTGTGGTCAGCTCCGCGATCGCATCGGCGAGAGTCCACCCCGGGCTGTGCAGCTGCCCGGCCACAAGTCGAATCGCCAGCGGGAGGTATCCACACAACCGGGTCACCTCAGCGACCCCAGTGTCGGTGAGTTCCAAGTGGGGGCGGGTAGCCACGCGGCGGAACAACGTAACCGCATCGGCGGGAGTGAGAGTGTCGAGGCTGATCGACACGGCATCATCCAGCGCGCCCAGCCGGCGTCGGCTGGTGATCAGAACCAGGCACTCAGCCGTGCCGGGCAGCAGCGGGTCCACCTGCTCGGGCCCGGCCGCGTCATCCAGCACCAGCAGCACCTTCCTGCCGCAGAGATGATCCCGCCACAGCAACTCTCGCGCTTGAGCATCCGGGGGGATTTGCTGGGGAGTGATCCCCCGGATGAGCAGGAGCGTGGCCAGCGCCTCGGCGGGATCGACCGGCCGTTGCCCCAGAGTGTGGGCGTGCAACCGGAGAAAGATCTGCCCGTCGGGAAAGTGCGGGGCGAGCCGGTGCGCGGCGTGCACCGCGAACGCGGTCTTCCCGATCCCCGCCATTCCCCCGATCGCGTGAATCCCCACCACACCCCCAGCGGCCGACCGGCCGGTGACCGCCACCATCAACTGCCGCAGCTCGCCCTGGCGACCGGTAAAAGAGCTCAGATCCCGGGGCAGCGTATGCAGGGCCACCCCAGTGGCCGTCGGCTCCGGCGGGGTAGCCGCCGGAGCCGACGGGCGCCAGTCCAGTCCTGGTGCACCGCGCAGGATCTCCTCCTGGAGGTTCTGTAGCCGGGGGGAGTCCACCCCCCGGTCTGCTAGCAGCTTCAGGCCCTGCTGGCAGACCCGGGCCGCATCCTCGGTGCGCTGGCAGCGATACAGCGCGAGGGCCAGATGACGGCGGAGTGTTTCCTCGTGTGGCGCGGCGGCAAGGTGCCCTTCCAGCTCGCCGACCAGCTCACCATGGAGGCCCATGGCCAAATCGGCCTCGATCCGGGCCAGCAGCGCCACCCGGCGCAGCCCCTCCAGCCGCGCCACCTCAGCCAGCGCGAAAGACCGGTCGGCGACCTCGGCCAGCACCGGTCCCCGCCACAACCCCAGCCCCGACCGCAACACCTCACCAGCAGTCCCCGGGTCTCCTGCCGCGAGCGCGTCCCGGCCCTGTGCCAGCAGGGTCTCGAACCGGACGGCATCCACCCGATCCGGACAGACCCGCAGCGCATACCCACCCCCCTGGGTCACCAACTCGATCTCTCCCGACCCACCATTCAGGGCGGTGCGCAACGCCCGGCGCAGGCGCATCACGTGGCTGCGCACCGTCGCCGCGCCGCCGTCGGGAACCGGCTCTCCCCAGATCAGCTCCCCCAACCGGGTCCCGGACACCACCTGGCCTTTTTGTAACAGCAGCGCTAGGAACACCCGCCGCTGCTGCGGGCCCAGCTGAACAAGACAACCCCCCGCCTCGATCTCCAGCGACCCCAGCACCCGGACGTCCACGCCGATCCACCGCCTGAAGACCACCCTCAGTGATCCGCCGATCACCGAGAACAACTCTACGGACCGCCGGTGTGGCGCTCAAGGAATTAAGCAACACCACTGCCACGCAACTGCCACAACCATCGGCGCACCCTAAGACATGACAGATATTCCACGACAGAGGACAAAAAAAGAACAAGACGAATGACCCCAGGAACGCAGCCCGGCCGTGAATCACGCACTCCATCATCCATCGACTGTCCGACAATTTGAAGGGAACGAACCCATGGAGCCTTCGACTATCACCCAAGTGGAGCCCAGTGTCCAGATCACAGTGGAACCACACACTGGAATCCAGATCAATCCCGGTTTTACCTTCCCGGTCAATACCTTCTTTTCCCCGTCTAGCGGCAAGGCGGCATTCGGCTTCCAAGCTGATGGCAACCTGGTGGACTACGACGAGAATAGGAAGCCGCGGTGGGCATCGAATACTGCGGGCAGGGGCGCGAAGTGTGTCTTCCAATCCGATGGCAATCTCGTCGTTTACAACAGTAACGGCGGTCCCATATTTGCTTCTAATACGGCCGGGCATCCACGCGACGCGCTTATCATCCAGGACGACGGAAATGTCGTAATCTACGACTCCGGTAAACCTCTATGGGCGACGGGCACGAACCACTAGTTCTATTCCAGCTGGTACCCGCCGGCTCCGACCGGCGGGTACCAGAGGGCGGCGAACCGCGACACTACCCGCCTTCACCCCGCACGAGCGCCATCAACGTCAATTGCCAATAGGCACTGTGGCCGCTTGAGTGGAGAAGAGTTCGCTCGGATCACCGAAAATCACGCGAACTCGAGCGGACCCGCATGTCCAAGGGAGCGGCGTGCTCGGCCAGGACGTTGATGACGCCTTCGGCGATCTGAAGGCGGCCGCGCAGGAGCAGGGCGGGGCTGGAGCGCACCACCGTGCGGTAGCGGACCCAGAAGCCGGGTGAGCAGATCACGTTCACCATGCCGGTCTCGTCCTCCAGGTTCAGGAAGGTGACTCCGCCCGCGGTGGCGGGGCGCTGCCGGTGGGTGACCGCGCCGGCGACCAGCACCCGCTGGCCGTCCTCACACTCCCGGAGCCCGGTGGCGGGGACCACGCCCTGGGCGGCCAGGTCGGCACGGAGGAACTGGGTGGGAAAGCTGTCCGGTGAGACCCCGGTGGCCCAGACGTCGGCGGCGGCGATGTCCAGCGCGCTCATCCCGGGTAGTGGCGGGGCGTGGACCCCGACGGCGGTGCCGGGCAGCCGGTCCGGGCGCTCGGCGGCGACCGCTCCGGCGGACCACAAAGCTTCCCGGCGTCGCGGGGCGAACTCCTCGAAGGCGCCAGCGGTGGCCAGCGCCTCGGCCTGGGCGGTGCTCAGCCCCACCCGGTGCGCGACGTCGGCGATGCCGCAGTAGCGGCCGTGCGCCTCCCGCTCCGAGACCAGCCTGGTGGCCAGGGGCTGGCCGACCGTGCGCACCATGGCCAGCCCCAGCCGGACCGCCCGCTCCGGGGCGCCCGCCGCGGCGGGTTCCAGGTCGGCGTGCACCCCGCTGAGGTTGATGTCCGGGCCGCGCACGGTGACGCCGTGGCGGCGGGCGTCGGCGATCAGCGACTGCGGGGAGTAGAAACCCATCGGCTGGGCGCGCAGCAGGGCCGCGCAGAACGCCGCTGGGTAGTAGCGCTTGAACCAGGCGCTGTAGTAGACCAGCGACGCGAAGCTGATCGAGTGGCTTTCCGGGAAGCCGAAGTTGGCGAAGGCCAGCAGTTTGGCGTAGATCTTCTCGGCCAGCTCACCCGTGATGCCATGGCGGGCCATCCCGTCGAAGAACCGGCCACGCAGGCGCTCCATCCGCTCGGTGGAGCGTTTGGCGCCCATCGCCCGGCGCAGCTCATCAGCCTCGGCGGGTGAGAAACCGGCGACGTCGATCGCCATCTGCATCAGCTGCTCCTGGAACAGCGGCACCCCCAGCGTCTTGCGCAGCGCGTTCGCCAGCAGCGGGTGGTCGTAGTCCCAGGCTTCGTGGCCGTTGCGGCGCCGGATGTAGGGGTGCACCGAGCCGCCCTGGATCGGGCCGGGACGGATCAGCGCGACCTCGACCACCAGGTCGTAGAAACAGCGCGGTTTGAGCCGGGGCAGGGTGGCCATCTGCGCGCGGGACTCCACCTGGAACACCCCGACCGAATCGGCCCGGGCCAGCATCGCGTAAACAGCCGGGTCAGTGGGCTGCAGATCCGAGAGCCGGACGTGATGCCGGTAGTGGCGGGCCACCAGATCGACCGTGTAGTGCAGCGCGGAGAGCATGCCTAGCCCGAGCAGGTCGAATTTGACGAGACGCGCGGCAGCACAATCATCTTTGTCCCATTGCACGACCGAGCGGTTGGCCATCCGGGCCCATTCCACCGGGCAGACCTCGGCCACCGGGCGGGAGCAGATCACCATGCCCCCGGGGTGGATGCCCAGGTGCCTCGGGAATCCCTCCAGCTCGGCGGCCAGGGTCAGCACCGGTCCGGGGATCTCAGTCTCCTCGGCGGAGCCTCCCAGCGGGCCCCAGCGGTCAATTTGCTTACTCCAGGCGTCCTGGGTGCCGGTGGAGTAGCCCAGTGCCCTGGCCACGTCCCGGACCGCCGAGCGGGCCCGGTAGGTGATCACGTTGGCGACCTGGGCGGCGCGGTCGCGGCCGTAGCGCTGGTAGACGTACTGGATGACCTCCTCGCGGCGATCGGACTCGATGTCCAGGTCGATGTCGGGGTAGCCGTCCCGGTCCGGGGCGAGGAACCGCTCGAAGAGCAGATCCATGGCGACGGCGTCGACGCTGGTGATGCCCAGCGCGAAGCAGACCGCGGAGTTGGCCGCTGAGCCCCGGCCCTGGCAGAAGATCTCCGCCTGGCGGCAGAACGCCACGATGTCGTGGACGATGAGGAAGTAGCCGGGGAAGTTCTTCGCCTCGATGACCGCCAACTCGTGCTCGATCTGGTGGTAGGCGCCGGGACGCTCGTCGTAGCTGCCGTAGCGGGTGGCCGCGCCGAGCCAGGCGAGCTCGCGCATCCAGCTGGCCTCGGTGTGGCCATCCGGGACATCGAACGGCGGCAGATCCGGCGCTACCAGCCGCAGGTCGAAGGCGCACTCCTGGCCCAGCGCGGCGGCCCGGGTCACGGCGCCGGGCCAGCGGGCGAACCGCTCGGTCATCTCGGCCCCGGAACGCAGGTGCGCCGTCGCGGCGGCTGGGAGCCAGCCGTCCATCTCATCCAGGCCGCGCCGGGCCCGGACCGCAGCGAGCGCGGTGGCCAGCCGGTGCCGGGCGGGGGTGGCGTAGTGCGCGGCGGTGGTGGCGACGATGCCCAGGCCGTGCGCGGCGGCCAGCGCGGCGAGGTGATCGTTGCGCTCGGTGTCCTCGGGCAGGCCGTGAGCGGTGAGCTCGACGGCGACGTGTTCCGCGCCGAACAGCTCGATCAGCCGGTGGAGCTGCCCGGCCGCAGCGGCCGGGCCGTCACGCTCCAGCGCCCGGCGGACCGCGCCTTTGCGGCAGCCGGTGAGCACCACCCAGTGCCCGCCCGCCGCGGCCGCCACCGCGTCGAGGTCATAGATCGGCTTGCCCTTCTCCCGGCCGCGGATCTGGGCGTCGCTGATCACCCGGGACAGCCTGCGGTAACCCTCCGGACCACGGGCCAGCACGAGCAAGTGCTCGCCCTCCGGGTCAGCCACACCGTTCTGCGGCGCGGTCAGCCCGAGGGACAACTCCGCCCCGAAGACGGTCTTCACACCCAGCTCGCGGGCCGCCTCGGCGAAGCGCACCACCCCGTACATGCCGTCGTGGTCGGTGATCGCGATCGCGTCCAGGCCCAGCCGGGCCGCCTCCTCGACCAGTTCCTCGGGGTGGCTGGCGCCGTCCAGGAAGCTGAAGTTGGAGTGGCAGTGCAGCTCCGCGTAGGGCACAGGGGCCGGTAGCGGCGGGGGCTGGCAGGGGTCCCGGTGACGCTCCACTGCCACATACTACTCGAACTTATGTTCGACAGACAGTCTGGCGTCTCCCGGGATCAGATCCGTGGCGGTGACCACGCTACGGGGACTCAGAACAGGTCGTACGCCGGCCAGCCGTCCACCTTGTCGTGCAGATCCCGCATCATCTGATCGAGCGCCTCGATGATCTTGTTATCAGGGTCCCGGGTGTTGAGGAGAGCCGCCCAGCAGAAGCCATCGGCCCTGCGGACCAGGATGGACGAGGTTCCCGGCAGAGCCCCGTCGTGGAACCAGTTCTTATCGCTGTGGATCACCCACCCTTTGGCGTATCCAGAACCGCTTGAGGGCACGGGCCTAGCCGTGGACGCGGTGGTCATCGTGGTGATCGACGCTGGGCTCAGGATGTCGGGCTTAGTGGGGAAGCCGTCGACGCGCACCGCGAGGCGCACCAGGTCGGTGGCGGTGGCCACCCAGCCCCCGTGCGAATCCATCCTGGTCACTTGCATGCTGTAGGGGTCCCCGTCGCCGTTCTGCCCGTAGTACACGACCTCGCGCGGCTGCCGGTCGGCCAGGGTGTTACCCGCCAATGTCATGCCGGTGATCCCGCACGGCTCCAGCACGCGTTCCCTCACCGAGGTGTGGTAGGGCTTGCCCGTCACCTTCTCGATAACCCGCCCGAGCACGCAGTACCCGAAATTCGAGTAGTCCCAGCTATTTCCTGGAGAGTCGGCGAGGGGCCGGTTGTCGAGCATCCAGGAGATGAGCTTCCCGTGATCGTAAGTGCGGAGATCGGGGTCGAACATGGGATCCCGGGGATTGTTGCGCCAGCCCGTGGTGTGCTCCAGGAGATGCTGAACGGTGATTTTTTCGATGTTGGTCCCGTACGGCTGCTTCCCGTACGCGGTCCCGAGAATCCCGTCACTCCCGAAAACGGTATCCGTGAGCCTGAGACTGCCTCCTTCGATCAGCTTCATGACGGTGACCGAGGTGATCGGCTTGGAGACGCTCGCGATCCGGAACCGGCTGTCGGCGGCCACCTTCTCGCCGCTGGACTTGTCGGCCAGGCCAAAGCCCTGGGCGTACGCCAGACGCCCTTGGTAGGCGATCGCCACTGACATGCCGGGGACGTTCCATCGCTTCATGAACGCATCGGCGACATCGGACATGTTTTTCAGCTCCTGCTGGGAGAACTGGCGCTTCTCCCAGATCGCCGCGAAAACCGGCGCGATGGCGCCGCCAGCGGCGCTGACTTGAACGGGCCGGTATCCCCTCGCGGCCAGCTGGTCGAATTCGGCCTGGTAGCCCTCGGGCCGCAGGCCATGCCGCGCCGCCCAGGGAGACCCTCCGGAGCTGTACCAGATCGCCGCGTAGCGCACGTCCGTGCCAATGGCGTAGGCACTAACCCGGGTAAGCCGGTACCCCTGCGCGGCCAGCCGGGTGAACTCGGCCTGGTACTCGGCGGCCGTCACGTTGTGCCGCGCTACCCAGGCGGGACCGGCGGAGCGCTCCCAGATCCCGGCGAAGCGCGCCTGACCGCCCTCGTCGTACCCGCAGACCTCCACCGGCCGGTAACCACCGCTGGTCAGCCGGTTGAACTCCGCCTGGTACTCGGCGCCGCTCAGGCCATGCCGGACCACCGCGGCCGGGCCAGCGACCTGATGCCAGATAGCGGCGAAGCGAGCCTGGCGGCCAAGACCGAAACCGCTGATCCGGACAGGCCGGTACCCTTCCCGGTTCAGCCGGTCGAACTCAGCCTGGTAGGCAGCGGCGGTCAGGCCGTGCCGGGCCACCCACGGGGGGCCGCCGGATTTCTCCCACAACGTGGCGTACATCTCCCGGCTGGCATCCTCATACCCGCAGATATCGACGAGCCGGTAGCCCTCCCTGACCAGCCGGTCGAACTCGGCCTGATACTGAGCGGCCGGGAGCCGATGACGAGCCACCCAGGCGGGATCAGACAGCGGAGCGGTTGACGCTCCCGCCGCCGGTTCAACGGAAACCGGGACGGGGGCCGTCGCCCCGCCGCCCGCCGAGGTGACGGCACCGAATCCGGAAAGCACTGCGGCCGCCCCCAGCGCTCTGGCGAAGAAGTCACGGCGCGTCGCTGGTATCCCCATCCAGCAACTGTAAGTTGATAAATGGGTGTTGCGGGGAGCATGGGAATACTCAATTTTTCCGCCGGCGGCCTCCCAGTTACCTATCACCGGGGCCATTGACACCCCGGAATGCCTCGGGCTGGTCAAGGAGCGGCGTGGTTAGCCGTCCACTGTGGGGCGGGCTGCCATCCCCTGTTCACCTGGTGGGAGGGGTTCGTTTCCGGGCGGCGCTGATGGTTCCGGGACATGAAATCGGTGTGTGCCTGGGTTCGTCGTGACCTCGCGGTACGCGGCGTGGGGGGTGCGCTGGTCGCGGTGCTGGGGATGGCGCTGAGCGTGCTCGCCGCGATACCAGCGGGCGCGGATGACGCGAGCGTGTCGCTGCCGGGGCGCCACGATCCGGGGCAGGCGCTGGCCTTCGGGCCAGGCACGGTCCTGGACGCCGGTGACACCGACACGTGCGCGATCACCACGGGCGGGACCGCCCGCTGCTGGGGTAACAACGATTCCGGGCAGGCCATCCCGCCCGCGGACCTGGGCACCATCACCACCATCACCGCCGGGTCTAACCACACCTGCGCGATCACCACCACCGGCACCGCCCGCTGCTGGGGCAACAACACCAACGGGCAGGCCATCCCGCCCGCAGACCTGGGCACCATCACCACCATCACCGCCGGGTCTAACCACACCTGCGCGATCACCACCACCGGCACCGCCCGCT
>DASTBN010000345.1:0-2599 GCA_035712045.1 Pseudonocardiaceae bacterium | reverse complement strand
GGCACGCATCGCGTGCCAGCCCCTTCTGGGTTGCCCGCCGGATCAGTGCCGGTTGAGAATCAGTGGGTCACGGGCAGGTTCGCTTGAACCGGAGCTGGCGCGGGAGCTGCGGGCGCCTGCTCTGCGGGACCCTGTTGCGCTGGCCCCGCCTGGCAGTTACACGAGGCGACCGTGACCGATTCGAGCCCATTGGCACCATTCTGCGTGGGAATGGCCATCGCGGGGTTGAGCGTCTTGAGCGAATTCAGCAGATCACCGGCGGTGGCAAGAGATCCCGCAGGGGCCTTTGACTTGGCATGCTCCTGCTGGACCTGCTCCATAGTCGGAACCTTGTACTTGGAGGAGGCGAGGCTGGAGAACAGTTTCAGATCATTCTCCGTGAGCACCTGGCCGCGACGCTCACTGGGCAGCAGTGTGATCACCGCAGCGTCGACGGTGACCCTGTCGCGGTAGTGGGTCTGGCGGTTGAACTCGACCTTCACGATCGGCGAGAGGTTGAGCTGCTGACCGGCGTACGGCGAGGACTTGTCACCGTCATCGGTCTTGATGATCTCGGAGCTCGCCTGGTTGCCGTGGCAGCTGGACGTGAGAACCTTGAGCCTCAAGCCGAGAATGTCCACCTTCAAAGCTGTGGCCCTGGTCTCGTAGCGCTGGGCTTCGGACTTGAGCACTCCGACGTAGATGCCCTTGGAGTCCGGGCCGGGGACCTCGAGAAGCGCTTTGTGACCGTCGCCTGGGGCGTCCACCCTCGACAGGGGTGAGATCGGCAGCAAGCCTTCCGCTGCGAGGCCGAATGCCGATGAGGAGGGTTCTTCAGCGGAGCCGGACAGGGTCCCCAGCAGCAGGGCTGCCACAGCGGTGGCAGCACCGACGCTGGCGGCACTGACGCCGGCGAGCTTCCTACTGTTCACATGCTGTCCTTTCAGTTGTTCAGTTCTCGTCGATGAGCACGAGCGTCCCCAGCGGAACCTGAGTCAGCTGGTGGAGCGCGTCTTGCGGCACTCGGATGCAGCCATCACTGGAACGAGTGCCAAAGACGTTGGCTGTGGGCCAGGTATGTATTGCGACGGTTCCCGGGCCGCCACCGAAGCTGTCCAAAGTGGGGCTATGCGCACCCAAAGGCAAGATCACCGGCGAATAACGCTGCGCGGCGTCACTGATCGAACCAAGCAGGAACGTACGTCCGGACGGTGTAGGGGCCGACTGCTTGCCGGTCCCCACCGTCCAGTCACCTAGGTGCTGGCCCCCCTTTAGCAGCTCCATGGTGAGAGAACGAAGATGGACGCGGATGAGATACGGGGTATACGCCCGATCGAGTGCCGAATCGGTCACCCAACCTGTCGAACCGTTGGGTTTTGAGGGCAGCAGTACCCGCACCCAGCCGGGTTGTTGTGCGATCACCGGCACCCAGGTGTCACCGAGCTGATGAGAATCGAGCCGGGCGATCGCGGCACCGCCTGGGGCGTCGTACACAAAGATCTCATGCCGGGGATGGACCACGATGCCGTCGGCGGCCTCCGCTGGAGCGGAGTCCAGCGGAGCACCCTCGACCACGGTGTAGGTGGTGCTCAGCGGCAGTTTGGCGGGATCCGACGGAAGCGACTCCGGTGGGATCATAACCGTCTGGGGGGCCTCGGCGGGGGGTACCGGGGCCGCCACCGGGTGCTTCTCAGCTCCAGCGGAACCAATGAGTGAGACCGCCGCGATCACCAGCAGGACCGCGAGGACGCCACCGACCGCGCAAGCGATCAGGTAAGGGCGACCACGCAGCGAACTTAACCGACCAGTACGTTGAGCCATGACCTCGAGTGGTTTCGACGAGCGGGAGGGCTGCCTTCACAAACTGGAAGCTCGCCCTCCCCCGACCGGGCGATTCCGCTCGGCTCAACGATGCTGCGATCCCTCGCCGGGATCCTTCGCTGGGGCCGTGCGGTGACGGCACACCCTAACGGACGCGAAACCGGGCCCTGCGGGGACCCCGTTACTAGACGTCGCCGCGGTTAATCTCAGTGTGAGGATGCTGGTAGGGAAGCTCGTCAGACGGTAGCGGGAAGCTCACCTCACCGAAGGGAGACAGCGCACCCTGCAGCGGCGCTGCCAGCTCGCTGACCGGGTGGTCCTCCTCCGACCAGCTCGGCCAGGTCGGGTCGATGCGGTCGGTGCGCTTGGCCACAGCTGCTCCTCGCGAGGTGGGTACCAGAACACGACGTCAGGCACATCATCGGTGTCCCACACATTGTGCCCCAGGGCTCCCGCGACGCCGAGCATGGCAGGGATCGCTACCCTGGCATGGATGCCCAGGGACAGGACACCCAGGGACAGGACATTCAGCCCCACTCTCGCTGACTGGCTGCTCTCCCTAGACGAAGACTCGCTGATCGCCTTACTGCGCGCCCGCCCGGATCTCGCCGTGCCCGTCCCGGCCGATTCGGCGGTGCTGGCCACCCGCGCGGGGATCCCGGCCTCGGTCGCCCGCAGCTGCGAGGATCTCGACAGCATCAGCCTAGCGGTGCTCACCGCCCTGGTGGTCGCCGGCGCGGACACCGTGGCGGTGGGCCGCCAGCGCGTCGCGGCGCTGCTCGGTCCCGGGGTGAGCGCC
>DASTBN010000344.1:0-2558 GCA_035712045.1 Pseudonocardiaceae bacterium | reverse complement strand
TGCCACGCCGTCGCGATCCCCGGCGGAGCAGGCTCTGCGCCTCACGGAACAGCCGCCGCCCGGCTTCGGAACGCCAGGCGAGATCGTAGGCCATCCGCAGCGCCGCTGGACGGATCATCTCGACCGCCCCGGGGTAGCGGAACGCGGTGCCCCCGAAAGTGACCTTGGGCTGATCGGCGGCGGGAAGCTCGTCGGAGCCCAGGCCGGAGTCATCCAGCAGCGCGGCCAAGGTCTCCGGGCGCAGCCCGCCGAAGTCGAACCAGCGGTATCCCTGGGCCTTGGCCCATTTGATCATCTCCCAGCGGATGGCCGCTGGCACGGATAGCCGCATGGCCTCGCTGGAACGGTCGAACCCGGAGAGGCGGCCGCGGATCATCTCGCCGCATCCGGTCATCAGGTCGACGGCGATCGGCACTCCGTCCACCTCGCCGACGAACATCACCACGTGACCGGTGGCGGACAGCTCACGGTAAAGCGCCGTGATGTAGTCCAGCGGCAGCGGGGTGTAGCCCTGGTGCTGCGCCGAACCGGCCATCAGCTCCGCGAGCAGCGGGATGTCCTGCTCGGTGCCGGGCCGGACCCGCACACCCTTGGATTCCCACCGGTTGGTCCACGACTTGAGCCGCTTGCCGAACCTGGCACGGATCTCCGCGAGATCCGCGGTCAAGTCGATGCGGATTGAGCCCTGCGGGGCGATCCCGGCTGAGGATGGCCGGAACCCGCGCTCGAGCAGCTCATCGGTGGTGTCCTGGGCGCCCTCGGGCGGCTGGATGAACAAGATCCGCAACCGGCGGCGGCTGAGCACCTCCAGCGCGTCGACCAGCGCCCGGCGGATGTCCCCGGCCGCCGGGGCCTCAGGCGTGACGAGCGGGCCGTAGGGGAGGTATCCCACCGAGCCCAGCACCGGAAACCGGCGGGTCAGGATCTGTGCGCCGCCGACCAGCTCCCCCTCCTGGTAGGCCAGCAGATACAGCGGCGCGAAGCCGACCCGGCCACGCAAACCCGCCCACACAGAAACCTGGGTGACGTCGGTTCCCGGGGTGCGATCCACCAGCAGGTCCCACGCGTGCAGTGCCTCAGGACCGGGATCTTCCCTGGCGATGACCTGCACTGCCCGGTCGCGATTGACGTCGACTGTCGTTCCCATACCGGCTCGATCCTGTTTGACCACACTGACCATAGCGTTCCTGGCCGTCGCGTGTCTGGTCGCGGTGCCCATCAGCATGCCCGGCGTTGTCTTGTCCAGCCCTGGCCGCCAGCCCAGTCCCGTCACGTCTCACCCACCCCCCGGTAGTCCGGAACCCCTGAGGGAGGCACCCCTCCCAATGCCGCCCAGGTTCCAGCGCGCGCGTGCAACCGATCACTCTCGGTCCTAGTGTCGCCGGCGCACGGTTGGTCGTTACGCCTCGTTTCCCACTGCTGTGTTTCTCACAGGTGTGGCAACGTGGGCCCCGCATGGCAACGTAGGCCCTGCATGGCAACGTAGGCACAGTGGCTCACGAGGTGGCGGCCGGTGACAACGGGGACGGCTGGGTGCGCTGCCGCGATGGGCAGGACCGGTGGGGACGTTTCGGCGCCGCGGGGTTGTTGCTGCGCGCTCCGGATGCCCAGCGGCAGCCACTGGTGCTGATGCAGCACCGCGCGCCGTGGACGCACCACGGGGATCTCTGGGGATTACCGGGGGGAGCCCGCAACCGCGATGAGACGGCGGTCCAGACGGCGCTGCGGGAAGCGGCCGAGGAGGCCGCACTGAACCCCGATCAGGTACGAATCCGTGGCCAGCACGTGGACCACCCTGGTGGCGATGCCTGGTCGTTCACCAGCGTGCTCGCCGACGCCACCGAACCGTTGGCGGTGCAGCCCAATCCCGAGTGCACCGAGCTCGCCTGGATTCCCGAACCCGCGGTCAGCGGGTTAAATCTGCATCCGGCGTTCGCCGCTGACTGGCCCGCGCTGCGGGTTGCCCCGATTGGGCTGGTCGTGGACGCCGCCAACGTCATCGGCTCCCGGCCGGACGGCTGGTGGCGGGACCGGGCTGGTGCCGCGGAGCGGCTGCTGCGCGCGGTCTCCGCGGCCGGGCCGGGAGTGCTCCCGCTGCCAGATGGTGGTTTCGGCTGGGTGGCGCACCCGGTGGTGGTGCTGGAGGGGCTCGCCGCGCGCGCCCCCGACGTCCCGGGCGTCGCGGTGGTGCGTGCCCCGGCCAGCGGCGATGACGCCATCGTGGATGTCGTCAGCGACGGCGGCGACTGGGTGGCCGTCACCGCCGACCGCGCTCTGAAGGCCCGTTTGGTTCCCCATGCCCAGCTGATCGGCCCGGTTCGCTTCCTCGCCTGGATCGGCGCCTAAGGCGCGCATCAGGTGGTGCGCCCGGTCAGAAGGCGAGGGCGAGGGCGGGGTCGGTGAGGAGGGCGCCTACGTCGGAGAGGAAGCGGGAGCCTTGCTGGCCATCCACCACCCGGTGGTCAACGGAGAGGGCTAGCTGACAGATCTTGCGGGGGACTACCGCGCCGTCGACTACCCAGGGCGCCTCCCGGATCGTGCCGAGGGCGAGGATCGCG
>DASTBN010000343.1:0-2423 GCA_035712045.1 Pseudonocardiaceae bacterium | reverse complement strand
GGTGGCCCGGATCTCCAGCATCTCCCCGTGCGCCCGCAGCCGCCCGAACGGCAGCGGCGGGTCGCTGCGGGTCGCGATCACCAAGGTGCAGCCGCGCCGGCTGATGCGCCAGCAGGTAGGCCACCGAACGATGCAGCTCGGCGTCGGAGAGCACGTGATAGTCATCGAGTATCAGGTGAATGTCCTCGTCGATGGTGGTGAGGTCATTGAGCAGCGCCGGCAGCGCCGCGTCCATCAGGGCCCGGCCGCGCACCCCCAGCATCGCCCGCGCGCCCTCGCCTACGCCGGGCGCCGCCGTGCGCACCGCGGTGATCAGGTAGGTCCAGAACCGGCCCGGTCGCTGTCCTCCGGGTCCAGCGCCAGCCAGCCGACTCGTTCCCGGCGTCCTGTGGTGTGCCAGTCGGCCAGCAGCGACGTCTTCCCCCAGCCCGCCGGGGCGACGAGCAGTGTCAGCCGGTGCCTGGCCGCCCCATCAAGCAGCTGCACCAGCCGCCGCCGGTGCAGCCCCCGCCGCAACGGCGGCGCCAGCTTGGTGGCCAGCACCATGGGCCCGCTCACCCGCGCTAGCGTTCATCCCGGTCCCGGATTACCGCGATCTGTTCCCGGAACGCGCTAATCAGAGACACGATTACCGCGGTGTGCCCCAGGACGCGGTGATGAGATGAGACTAGACGGGTGCGGGCTACCGCTGGGGGGCTTGGCGCGGCGCTGGTGTTCGCGACTGTGACGCTGTGCAATGCGCGGTCTAGCCGGATTATCGGCCCGGGAGCGCTGCTCGGCTGGATCATAGTGATCGGGCTGGTGATCCTGATCCCGTTCGTGGTCGCGGGCGGGGTTCCCCGGGGCTTGATGCCCGGTCGGGGGCGTGGATGGCCGTGTCGGGGATTGGTGACGTCCTCGGGTTGCTCCTCGCGTACGCGGGGCTGCGGGCGGGCAAGGTGGGGATTGTCGCGCCGCTGGTCTCCACGTAGGGCGCGATCACCGCCGGGGTGTTCCTCGTCGGCGTGGTACGCGACGGGCAGGCTGATGACCCGGCGCGCCCACTGCGGGCGAGCGGGTTCGCGGTGGGCGCGGCGCTCTCGATCGGTGCCAGCCTGTACGCGATCGCGCGGGTGAGCATCGCACTGCCGGTGGTGTGGGCGCTGCTGCCCTCTCGGGTGCTCGGGGTGCTGGTCATGAGATCCCGCTGGTGCTGGGGGGCCGATTGCGGATGACGCGCGCCGCAGCGCCGTTCGTGCTGGTCGCCGGCTGTGGAGAGGTGCTCGGCTTCGCGTTGTACGCGTTCGGTTCCCGGCACGGGAGCCGTGGCCACCCTGAGTGGTGTCCAAGCCGCGTAGCCCGCCGCCGACTAGGGCGGATCCTACTCGAAGGTGATCGCGGTACCGTGACGTAGGGCGCGGAGATCTCCGCGCATGCCGGCGCATCACGCTCTGAGGCGTCCCGGGCCGATCCGCCGCTGACCATGGCCACTACCGTAGATGTCTCCGGGGGATGATCAGCAAAATTGCAGGTGGGGTGACCGGATTCGCGGTCACCCCACTATCGCCACTATGCCGTTCTACTTAGCCGCACATTCTGGCATGCTGCTAAATGGAGGAATGGGACAAAGACCAGCGCTGCTCGTTTGTGCGGTGCCGGTGCCGGTGCCGGTGCCGGTGCCGGTGCCGGAGGTGCTGCTGCCGGTGCCGGTGCCGGGGGTGCTGCTGCCGGTGCCCGAGGTGCTGTCGGTCATGAACATGGACATGACAATGCGTGGGGGGAGTAGCTCCACGTGCTCGTCGATCTCGGCGAAACTCACTGTGCCAGACATGTCAGCTCCTTCTCACAGTGGCCCCCAGTGGGCCGGGAATATGGTTAACGCGTGATGCGCTAGTCGCGCGGGCCGGCCGCCGCTCTTCTCCTCATCGCATACTTCCGCTCAGCCGGATCGCAGCTTGACAGGCAGACGAGGTACCTGATCTCGCCAATAAGGAACTTACGCGGCGAGCGCAATTCCGGCGTAAGCGGCGCGCAAGAAAGGATCTGGCTGTCGGTGGAGACGTGGACAGGCTGGGACAGCGGAAGGGGCGAGCTGGTCCGCTCGCCCGGCGCTCCGGCGACTACCTGGATCACGATCACCAAGACCCGCTCACCAAGTGAATCCGCTGCGGCATCGTTGCGTGGTGTGGTGAGGTTAGATGTCTTCGATGATCTGCTTGAGGAAGTGTGTAGTGTCGTGTGGTGATTCGGCTTCGGCGCTCAGGATGCTCATTACTCGATGGTAGTTATCGGTGTCGTGTTTTTTGTCGAGGTAGACGGCGCTGGTGAGTTGTTCGAGGTACGCGATGTCTGGCAGGTCTGGTTCGGCGAATCGCAGGATGGTGAAGGGGCCGCCCGCTGCGGGGTGTGCGCCGGTGCGGAACGGGATGACCTGGAGCGTGATG
>DASTBN010000342.1:0-6671 GCA_035712045.1 Pseudonocardiaceae bacterium | reverse complement strand
CGAATGGTGGATCACGGTCGTCAACCCGCACCCTCGGCGCTCATTCCTGGATCAGCTCACTGAGGACCTGGAAGCCCTCACGGTGCTGAAGGAAGTGCTCGCGCTCAAGGAACGGGCGGACACCCTCACCAACGGGCAGCTACTGGCCCGGCTGATCGGCTGTCTCGCCCGGCTAGACCAGATATGCCGCCGCAGCGCGGCATCCGGGTTCCCGGCTGGGCACCGGCTGAACAACGGAGTTCCCGGTGCCCCGCCGGTTCCACCCCTCACCGCGCCGGACAGCCACGGCGATGGGACCCCACGGTGAGCGGGACGGCCCGGCCACCCGGTCAGCGGTGGCGAGATGAGGAGGGCACCTCGATCACGGTGGGCGCGGTGGTGGAACAGACCGGCGTCGATCTCCAACTCAGTGCGCTGCGCTCCCGGCTGGACAAACAGGGGCAGGTACTGCGCCGCAGCGCCACCCGGCTGGTGGTCCGGTTCGAGGGAGAGACCGCGCTGGCCCGCATCCAGCCCGAGCTACTGCGAGTGGTGAACTCGTGAGCCCGCCCACCGGAGACAACCCGGATCGGGACGCGGTGACCGTGCTGCTCGGCCTCGCCGCGCGGTGCGGGTTCAGCTTCACCCCGGCCGGGGAGAACGGGGCGCTATGGGGTGAGCGGGTCAGCGCACGATGGCGGGACGTGGTGTTCCTCGGCGCCTCGGGGCACGGCAACGCGGCCCGCGCCCACACGGGCGCACTCCTCCCAGGTGAACCCCTGTTCACGGAACGGGTC
The DNA here is from genome assembly GCA_035712045.1 of Pseudonocardiaceae bacterium. GTDB lineage: Bacteria > Actinomycetota > Actinomycetes > Mycobacteriales > Pseudonocardiaceae. The sequence continues at coordinate 5,895 of DASTBN010000342.1, read as the reverse complement.
AGCGGGAGCGCGCTGACCGTGCTGCACGCCATCGTCCACGGATGGCCACCCACCTAAAGACCCCGACCGGCCGCCGATTGAGCAGCCCCCGTGACAGTCTCCCGGCGGCCGGTCGGTCCCACGATCCCACGGTCACGCGGCCCTCACGCTGTCGTTCGATGCGCTCGGGGAGCGGCTGGGGTGAGCGCCTCCACAACGGTGACCGGGCCGCCGAGCTTGACCCGTGCCCGTACTGCGGTGGTAACAGCAGGGTGCGGCAGGTCACCAACACTCCACCGAAAGCGCGGGGATGGTCGTGCGGTGAATGCGGCACGGACTGGTGGATCAGCGTCGTCAATCCAGCGCCCTTACCTGGATTATCTCGCCGGGTTGGTGGGACTTGCGGTGGCGCGATCCATGCAACGGCAGGTGATCGCACTAGCGGATGAGGTACTGGCGCTCCCGGACGATCAGTTGCGGGCCCGCCTAGTGGATCTCGCCTGGACGGCCCGGCCGGGTGCCGCCGTAGCTGATAACCCGCATTTCGCTCCCGAGGCCCCGGCTGGCCTGCCCAGCCCGGCGCCCCAGCACCGGCCGCGATGTTCATCCACGCCGACATCCTGATCACAGCCGGGCAGGCGCATTATCTCCGCAGCTGGTCACGGCGCTATGAGTGCCTGACAGCGCGTGCACAGCACGGTGAGCGCACGAACGAGACCGGCCTACGACCCGTGGCGCGACGTCATCGCCGTGGGCGCCCGGGTTGAGCGGCTTGTTCATCCGCGCCGAGACATCGGTTGAGGTGGGGTGATGGTCCGGATCGATCCGCCGAGACTGGGAGTGCGCTAGCCGCATCGACACTCGTTTTATACCTATGTATGATACGGGGTTATGCGGAAGACGCACGCCCTGGTGCAAGTGGCGATGGCACTGCTGGACGAACCGGCCAGCCGACACTGGGGTTATGAGCTATCCAAGCGCTCCGGTGTCCGCTCCGGTGTGCTCTACCCGATGCTGACCCGGATGCTCACCGAGCGCTGGCTCACCGATGGCTGGGAAGACCCCACAACCATCCAGGACAAACGCCCACCCCGCAGGTACTACGAACTGACCAGTAAAGGCCAACAAGAACTCGGGGCAGTCCTCCAGCAAGCCCGCCACGATGCCCGGTTCGCCAACCTGCGCTGGCGGCTGACGTGATGACCGAGCTGCTGCACACCGTCGCCTCTTGGCCGAGTCTGCTCCTGGTCGTCCTCGTGTTCGGGTTCGCCCCGGGATTCTGCCTGCGGCTGATCGTCCTCGCCTACCCCCGTAACGACCCTCGACGAACCGAGCTGATCGCGGAGCTCTATGCCGCCGTACCCCGCCTTCAGCGCCCGCTGTGGGTAGCAGAACAGCTAGAGACCGCACTGTTCGAAGGACTCCCACACCGCTTAACAGCGGTTCTCCGGTGGGCCACCCGCCCGCACCGGAAACCAGCTAAGGTGCTCGGAATGCTGGACTGGATTCGATCCGCTTCAACATTCGACCGCCGTACCCGCCCCACCAATCAACTTGAGCGCAGAGCCCAGAACATCCGCAACCTTCTGTGGATTGCTGGCTACCACGAGCTGCGCAATGGAGCGCGGCACGGGTTCGTCGTCGAGTACGCACCCGGGCCGGTGACCTATATCGACGACCAGAACCCCGAGCGGGAACAGCGCGTTCTCGCCCGCATCCAACAGCTTCTCAGACGGTGCGGGTACCTGGTGGTACGGGACGAGGACAGCCTACAGGTGACACGCTCCAACTGGACGCGCTGAGCCCACCTTCCCTGACCGCCTGGCCGCCGTACCCGCCCTACCAATCAACGTGAGCAGGCCGGGTCCCTCGCGTGCATAATCGCAGCAGGCAGACGAGCGGTACGGCCGATCAACCCAAGCCGGATGAAGATGCGCTCGCCACGAGGACGGAACCTTCCCTCGACAGGCTCACCGAAGCTGGCCCCCCGGAGCCGTTCCCCTGTCAGCAGACCGCAGTGAGTTCGGTGGTATCCCGCTCGACGTCACCGAGTGCGCGGTAAAGAGTGGAACGGGCCACTTTCAACGCGGTACAGATGACAGACACCGGCGGCTCCCCAGCCTCTCGCATCCGCTGAGCGAGGCGAACCCGATCCGCAGTCAGCACGCGGGGACGGCCGGTCCGCTTGCCCCGAGCACGGGCGGCCTGCCGGGCGACGGCGGCGCGTTCGTGGATCAGCTCGCGCTCGTACCCAGCCAGGCTGGCGAAGATGCCGGCCACCATCCGCCCGACCGGGGTCGAGTAGTCGATTCCCTCCCGCAGCGACCGCAGCATGATCCTGCGCTCCCGCAGGGTCTCGACCGTGCGCACAATCCCCGCCAGGGACCGGCCAAGACGATCGAGAGCGACCACGACCACCGTGTCACCTTCGCGGGCGTAGTTCAGGAGTGGACGGGGTCAGTAGTGGTGACGAAACCCGCGGCGGTCAGAGTTGCTTGGACGGTCCTCAGCCGGCTGAGGTAGTAGGCAGTGGATCGGGCGACGGTTCCGCCATGAGCAGCGATCTGGAGGATGACGCGGCGGCCCCGTAGCCAGCGGCAGCGCTCGTCTTCGGGTAAGTCGCTCAGGCAGTCGAAGATGATTGGTAGGGCTGCTGGCGCGGGGAGGTGGCCGACGTCGAGGTCCTCGGCGTAGTCGTTAAGCATGTGCCCGGCTGTGCTTGCGGCGTTGGTCATGGCCCCCGATTCGTGGAGACTCGATCATCACCACACGACCCCACCACCCACGAGGGAACCGACTGGCCACAGGGTGCGGGCACACAACAGCGGACGATCAACAACACGCCGGTCCAGACCGCCGTGACCGCTTAGGACGCGCTAGCCCGGGATACCCGCCGGCAGCACACCAGCCATTCTGGCACGTCAGCCTCCGCAGCCAGCATCGGTGCACGGCAGCGCCCTGGCCGTCCCCATCGCGCCCACCGATCCGAAGCGAGTAATTCCGCCTCGACATCAAGCAACGCACCCGCGTGAGCCAGCCATTGCGGTTTCACACACCGGGGCAACCAGATCATGCCGACGTAGTAGCGCCGCACCAGCTCATCGGCGGGGTCCTTACCACCGCCATACCCCACCGGGGCCCACGCGACATACGCCTCAGCGGCAGCGTCCACGTCATACACGAACACAGGCGCCCCCAGCTCCCGCCACTGCTCCGCAGACCGGTGAAACGGTTCCGCACCCGGTGGAAGCTCAGCCGCACGCCTACGCGCCATCACCCATCACCTGCCGCAGCTGATACGCACGCCGGAAACCACCACGCCGCTGCGGACGGCGATCCTCCCAATCCGCCAGCCGAAGCAGGGCTAACAGCCTGCCGAGCGTGACCCTCTGCAACCTGCTCTCGATCAGCGCGGGATGCGCGCGGCCCTCCACGAGCACCCCGTCACGCGTCACCGCCTTGTCCAGCTGCTCAATCCGATCAGCCACCACGGCGGCCTGCCGGAGCACCTGCACCTCATGCGCCTCAAGCTCAAAACTCTCCGCGACAGCACACCAGAGCGCCCTACCGGCCGGTCCAGTGCCCCGCGGGGGTCGTGTCTCAGACATCGATTCCTCTTCCGATACGTCCACTGACCTGCCAGGCGCCCCCGACAAGGCCAGAGGTTCGAGCTTTTCGGGTCTCATGGAGCCTTAACCACCGCACGTCCCGATGCGGTGATCATGGTGACTGTGGGTAACCCCCGGGTACCCAGCGTGGTCGTGGCTGCTAGGCGAGCGGGGGTGGTGCGGTGCAGCACAGACCCGCCGGTGAGTGTTCTCATTCGATCTCGGTGTGGACCATCCCGGCGAGGCGCTGGCCGACCTGCTCGGCGCGGCTCGGTGGCAGCTCTTCGATCTGGTCGGCCTGGTCGGCGAGTGAACGCAGCTGGCTGTTGCTCACGCCGTGGATCTCCGCGGGGAGCAGGCCGACGCTGAACGCGGCCTCTCTCGTGAGCCGGTGCCCGCTGTCGCTGGTTTCGTCGCGGATGATGCCCAGCTCCTCGGCGGCGTCGGCCCTGCCGGTTTGCCGCACCCAGGTCTCGACCAGGCGTTGCCAGACCGGTTCGGCGGCGTTGCGGCGGGTGTAGCACTCGCGGGCGAAAGCTTGGAGCAGCACCTCATCGTGGTCTTTGACCCGCTCCATCCATGCGGCCATCTGCTCGGGGTCCTTGATCTGCGCTGCCCGATCCGCCGCGTCCCTGATCGAGATGACCCTCGTGTCGTCGGGCTGAACGTGGCCGAACAGTTCCCGCTCGCACTGCTCACGGCGCGCGGTGACGCGCTGTGCCTCGGCGGCGCGGAGTTCGCCGAGCTCGGCCTGTGCCTTGACCACGGCTGCGGCGAGCCGGGACCGCTTGCCTTCCCGGGTGAGGTTGCGCTGGCCCTGGATGGCCGTGACTTCCTTGGCCAGTCGCTGGCGTACCCGGTCGGCTTTCCGCCGTTCCTCGGTGTCGATCCGCCCTGGTGTGGGCATTACCGTTACCTCCCTCGGTGCCACTGTTCGACGTCGCCCACGTCCAGCACGTAGGTGCGGCCTACCCGGTGAGCGGGGAGCCGGCCCTCGGTGATGGCCCGCCGGATGGTGCGGGCCGACACTCCGGCGCGGTCGGCGGCCTGGTTGGTCGTGAGCTGCCGTGATGGTGGGCCGGTGGCCGATCCGGGCGCGCGGTTGTGGCCGCGCTCGGCCAGGGTCCGGTACCGCAGCGCCACCGTGGTGAGGTCGACCAGCGTCTGGTCGACTCTCGGGTTCTCACCACGGTGGGCGCGCCGGTAGGAATCAAGACCGGCCCGGGCAAGCAGGATCACCGCGACATCGGCAGGGACGACTGCGACGAGCAGCTCGGGCGGTGTGGTCAGTGCCTAGTACCCTTGCCAGCGTGCGGCCAGAAGGTGAACACGCCTCCGTGGGGGTCTACCCGCAGCCGGATCTGCTCGGGTAGGTCGCCTGCGATGGGCTGACCGGTGTTGTCGACCATGGCCCAGCCGGTCGGGTCACCGCGCAGGAAGTCGCCAGCGCCGTTGGTGGCGACGAAGTGCCCCTCACCGGGACTACCGTCGATGACGTTCCACTCGTTGCCAATCATGGTGTGGTACTCCTCTCGGTGGTGGTTCGGGAGGACCGGGAAAAACACCGCAAACCCGCAAACCCCGCAAGATCGACGCTTTCCGTGCCGCATCAATCGCAGACGGTGACAGAATGGCCCAGCCAGTGCGGGGTTTGCGGGTTTGCGGTGTTTTTCCCGGGCCGTTCACGACGCGCCCCGGGTGGTGGTCTGGATTTTGTAGACGGCGGCTTTCGTGTGGGAGTCCTCCCCCACCTTGCGGACCGTGAGATCACCGGACCAGCGGCCGTCGCGGTTGGACAACCAGCGGCCCAGGCTCTTGCCGATCAACCCGACACCCGCATGCGACCGGGCGGCCTTCTCGGCCAGCTCGGCCGGGAGCACGTCCATCGGGATGGGGGCCTCCCCTGGGACATGCCAGCCCTGGGCGTTGGTCTCCACGGGCGGGCGGAACTTCTCCAACAGCGCTTTCACGGTCCAGCTGCCATCGCCGAACTCGCGCTGGACCGCTTCGAGGAACTCGCGCCACTCGGAGTCGTCCTCACCGGCAGTCTGCCGGGCAGCGGCCCGGTGGTCGAACACCCCCGGATGTCCCGCAGTGGTCAGGACACCAGCCACGGTTTCGATCCACCCCGCGTAAGAGTCGCTGCCCCGTGGAGTGGTCGGCTTGCCGCGCAGCACCCAGTTCCGGATCAGGACGAGCAGCGCGTGGATCAGCTCACCGCGGTGGTCCCGCGCCCACTGCTCCAGATTGCGGATCGTGAAGCCCGAGCGCAGCTGCGGGTCCGGGCAGCCGGGGTCGATCGTCACCC
>DASTBN010000341.1:0-4366 GCA_035712045.1 Pseudonocardiaceae bacterium | reverse complement strand
ATCGGACGGTTCTTCGTCATCCATGATGCTCAGGCCACCCGCGACAGCACGAGGCTGAAAACGTACGAATTCCTGCACGCTACCTTCGGCGAGTACCTCATCGCGCGGCTCGTCACGCGGGAGCTCGCGGACCTGGTTGACACCGCCACACGTAGCGCGACGCGCAGTCGGCCAGCACCCCCTGATGACGCCTTTCTGCACGCTCTGCTGTCCTTCGCGCCCTTGACCTTGCGTGGCACAGTCGTGTCTTTTCTTTCTGATCGGCTGCGGATGCTGGCTTCCGCAGAACGTAACGTGCTTTGCGGCGTGCTGTTGGATCTGTTTCATCACTCGCTCATGCCGCGACACGAGACCAGCTACGAAAATTACCAGCCGTACCAGATCTCCCTGCCCTCTCGTCCCGCACATTACTCGGCGAACCTCGTGTTGCTCGCTGTGCTCGCCGCCGGAGAAGTCACCGGAAAGCAGCTGTTTCCTCAATCTATCCAGCCGGTGCAGGACTGGAGGCGGCTCGCTTCGCTCTGGCGGTCTCAACTGCCCGAAAATGGCTGGGACAACTTTGTTGAAACTTTCGAACTCCATCGGGGATGGGATGATGATCATCGGCTACCCGCCGACTGGTTGTCTAATGTCATCCGGCGGATCAAGGATGTGGGAGGGCGTGCGGACATAGAGGGTCCCGAGCTCGTCCGAATTGCAAGAGAAAATCTTCCTGAACTAATGTTTGCCGATCCGTGGTGATCAGGAGGCAGGGGAGGGGGCATTGCGTGGCGGATTACGACGTGGTTGTGGTGGGGTCAGGGTTTGGAGGCAGCGTGGCGGCGTTGCGGCTGACCGAGAAGGGGTACCGGGTCGGGGTGCTGGAGGCGGGGCGGCGGTTCGCCGATCACGAGTTGCCTGCCACATCGTGGCGGCTACGTGATTTCCTGTGGGCACCGGCACTGGGTTGCTATGGCATCCAGCGCATTCACTTGCTGCGCAACCTCGTGGTCCTGGCCGGCGCGGGTGTCGGAGGCGGCTCACTGAACTACGCGAATACCCTGTACCGGGCACCGGAGGCGTTCTTCCGTGACCCCCAGTGGGCCCACCTCGCGGACTGGCGCGCCGAGCTTGATCACCACTACGGCCAGGCGCAGCGAATGCTCGGGGTGACGACCTACCGGGGGCACACCGCCGCTGACGAGGTAATGCGACGGGTCGCGCGGGACATGGGGGTCTTGAATACCTGCCAACCCACTCCTGTCGGAGTTTTCTTCGGCCCTCCAGGAGAGCAGGTCGACGATCCCTATTTCGGCGGCGCCGGACCCCGGCGGACCGGCTGCGTCGAATGCGGATCATGCATGACTGGCTGCCGGGTGGGCGCCAAGAACACCCTGGTGAAGAACTATCTATACCTCGCGGAACGCGCCGGCGCCGTGGTGCACCCGCTGACCACGGTGACTGCGGTCTACCCGCAGGAGGACGGCAGCTGGCGGGTTGACGCCGTGCGCACTGGGAAGCGGTGGCGCCGGAGCATCCGCGCCACTCATGTGGTTCTCGCCGCCGGTACTTGGGGAACCCAGCAGCTGCTGCACCGGATGCGGGACAAGGGCGTGCTGCCCCGGCTCTCATCCCGGCTGGGCGAGCTGACCCGGACGAACTCCGAGGCGATCGTCGGCGCCAGCCGGGCAGACGTGGATCCGATTCGCGACTTCTCTCGGGGGGTGGCGATCACCTCCTCCTTCCATCCCGACGAGCACACCCACATCGAGCCGGTCCGCTATGGGCAGGGCAGCAACGTGATGGGCCTGCTGCAGACGGTGTCCACCGACGGCGCGTCAGACACCCCGCGCTGGCGGCAGGCGCTGCGCTTCGTCGCCCAGGATCCCCTCCGGGCGGCACGGTTGCTCTCGGTACGGCACTGGAGCGAGCGGACCGTGATCCTGCTGGTGATGCAGACCCTGGACAACTCGCTCACCACCTATCGCCGTCACGGCCGGCTCACCTCCCGGTACGGTCACGGCGAGCCCAACCCTTCCTTCATCCCTGCTGGTTTCCAGGCGAGTCAGCTCACCGCCAAGCACATCGGCGGTACCGCGGGTAGCACCTGGGGCGAGCTGTTCGAGATCCCGATGACCGCGCACTTCCTCGGTGGCTGCCCGATGGGCGCGACTGCCGCCGAGGGCGTCATCGACGCCTATCACCGGGTGCACGGTTATCCTGGCCTATCGGTGGTGGACGGCTCGGCGATCAGCGCCAACCTCGGCGTCAACCCGGCGCTGACCATCACCGCTCTAGCCGAGCGCGCGTTCGCCCTCTGGCCCAACAAGGGCGATGATGACCCGCGTCCCGCCCCGGCTGAGGCTTACCAGTTCCAGAAGCCCATCCCGCCGCGCGTGCCAGTCGTACCGCAGGGCGCTCCTGAGGCGTTGGCTTGACAAACTCGCCGAAGTGTTCGTGAGCGCCCCGTGGCGCATTCAGAACGGCGCGGGTTCATCCGGGGTGGCGCGCGAAGAAGCCGCGCGAGCCGGTGGGCGCCTTGGGTGCTGATCGTGGTCGGGAACCGGGCGCACACCCCCATGGCGGGCACGGGGCTCAGCGCCGTGGTGTCGTTTGCCCGGATACGGCTGTTGCGCCATCCGCGCCGAAGCCACAGAGCTGGTCGTAGTCGTGGTGGTGCGGGGCCTGGTGAGGTTTCCCGCTGTGGTGTGGCTGGTTGCCGTCGTGGAGGCGGGGTCTGCCGGTGTGGGTAATTCCGGTCTTTCCGGTATTGGCTCACACTCTGAGCTGGCCCAGAATGAGGGGTCAGGCGTTGCTCGTGGGGCCAGTGGATGGTGCGGGCACGCTTATGCCGGTACCTGCGGGAGGCGCAGAGGCTTTTCCGCTGGGTGTTCCGGAGGTGGCGGGGTGGGCGGGTGAGCGGCTCGGATGCTGAGTCCGCGGCGGTGTCTGTGGCGATCGGGCGGCCGGTGGTGCGGTGCCGGCTGTGAGCGCTGGGGTCGAGTTGCGGGTGTTGGGCCCGGTGGAGGCGGTGGTCGGGGGTGAGCTGGCCGATTTAGGCCCGCCGTTACAGCGTGCCTTGTTCGCGTTGTTGTTGTGCCGGGTGGATCGGCCGGTGGCGGTGGACACGCTGGTTGAGGAGCTGTGGTCGGGGAAGCCACCGGCTGATCCGATGGCATCGCTGCTGACGTATGTGTCGAATCTGCGGCGGGTACTAGAGCCACGGCGCCCGCCCCGGGCCCCCGCCACGGTGTTGCGGACCCAGGCGCCGGGGTATGTGCTGGATAGCCGCCACGCCGAGGTGGACATCCGCCGGTTCGACCAGCTGACCAGGGCTGGGCATGAGGCCTTGGACCGGGGTGATCCAGCCCGGGCGGTGCGGGAGTTCGAGGCGGCACTGGGGCTGTGGCGTGGCCCGCCGTACGCCGAGGTGCGCGACGCGAGGTGGGCGGTAGCGGAGATCACGCGGCTGGAGCAGTCGCGGCTGTCGGTGATCGAGGGCCGGTTCGCCGCGCTGCTGGAGCGGGGGGCCCACTCGCTGGTGGCCGCCGAGCTGGAGGCCCACGTGCGCGAGCACCCGCTGCGCGAACACGGCTGCGAGCTGCTGGCCCTGGCGCTATACCGGGCCGGGCGCCAAGCCGAGGCACTGGAGATCCTGCGGACCACACGAACCCGGCTAGCCGAGGACTTGGGTATCGACCCCGGCCCCGCGCTGCAACGCCTGGAGCGCGACATCCTCACCCAAGCCCCCACACTGGACTGGCAGCCCAAGCCGGTAATCCCCACCGCAGCGGCCGTGCCGCCGGTCGCGAGACCCGGATCATCGTCCGTCGAGAACAACGAGAGCGTCATCGCTCACGAGGTTCCACCAGTAACCTCGCCCGTGTCGGCGTCCGCACCGTCGCCGGTGCCGCGCCAGTTGCCCGCCCATACCCCCTACTTCGTCGGCCGCACAGCGGAGCTAGACCAGCTCAGCGCGGTGCTGGAGGCCAGCGCCGCGGGTGGGGGCACGGTGGTGATCACCGCGATCGAGGGCACCGCGGGAATCGGGAAAACCGCCCTGGCGCTGCACTGGGCCCATCAGGCCGCACCGCGATTTCCTGACGGGCAGTTATATGTGAACCTGCGCGGCTTTGATCCTGCGAACACGCCCGTGGATGCGGCGGATGCCCTGCGCGGGTTCCTGGAGGCGTTCGGGATATCTCCGGAGCGGATCCCGGCCAGTGTGCAGGCCCAGGCCGGGATGTATCGCGGCCTGCTCGCCGACCGGCGGGTACTAGTCGTGCTCGACAACGCCCGCGACGCCGACCAAGTCCGGCCGCTGTTGCCGGCCAGTCCCCGCTGCCTGGTCGTGATCACCAGCCGCAACCAGCTGACGGGCCTGATC
>DASTBN010000340.1:0-6639 GCA_035712045.1 Pseudonocardiaceae bacterium | reverse complement strand
AGAAACCCCGGCAGCACGGCACCCTGGTGGATGTTCCGGATATCAAGCACATCGCGTTCGACGACAAGGTCGACGTAATCCTCGTACCACCGGGCACGTGGGCGCCCGGGCCGCCGTCGTAGCACCGCCGGCAGACCTCCGGCCAGCACGCGCCGCACGTACTGTTCCCTGGTGGTCGTTGACGCGATGGTGGGGATGGAGGGGGAGTCCTCGGCCAGCAGCGTGGTGAGAAAGGTCTCGGTGGTGCCGACGAGCTCCCCTTGGGACAGCGGCCATACCGTCACGACGTGGACCCGGCCGGTGAGGGACTGCGCCGTTCGGGGAAGCGTTGAGTAGCGTGTCGAGCCGGTTAGCAGGAACCGGCCAGGTCGGGTGTCCCTGTTCAGCTCTGCCTTGATCGCGTCGAGGATCTCCGGCGTGTGCTGGAACTCATCGATCATTACTGGGGACGGACCCATGACGAACAGCGCCAGATCCTGGGCGACCAGACGTCTGGTCGTCATGTCGTCCAGGTCGAGGATGTCCACACCGTGAGCGTCGGCCAGTCTCCGCAGCAGGGTGCTCTTACCGACCGTCCTCGGGCCAGCCAGCACGATGACTGGCTCGTCCAGCATGAGCTCTTGTACCACTGGCTCCAATCGCCGGGTCTTGATCACGTCAAGCACGCTGCTCATGCCGCATAGGCTACCCGCTCGTTCCGTGATCCGAGGGGCTTTAAAGTCGCGATCTGAGCACTAAAGGAGTCGCGATCTGAGGGGAGATCAAGTCGCAAGTCGAGGATGCCTGGGCAGGTTGGGAGTCAGCTGGTGTAGAGGGTTCGCGCAACGTCTTCGATGGACGGTTCGACCACGAGCAGGTCCCGCACCGCGACTCGGGCGACGACAGCAGCGATCAGATCGGCGGCGCTGGTTTGATCAGCGGAGAAGGCCAGCTGCTGGCGCAGGCCATCCGCCTCGACGGTGACGTCGAGCACGCCGGGCAGGCCGGTAAGCGCAGGACAAGGCCGCTCCAGGTCGACGATCAGGCGCCGCGCCCCGCCGAAGCGGCGGCGCAGCGAGTCCAGGGAGCCGTCCACCAGGACCCGGCCGTGGTCGATCACCACCAGGCGCCGGCAGAGCCGCTCGACGTCGGGCAGGTCGTGGGTGGTCAGCAGCAGGGTGACCCCGTCCACCGCGTTGGAGCGGGCCAGGAAGGCCCGGAGACGTTCCTTGCTGATCAGGTCGAGACCGACCGTGGGCTCGTCCAGCACCAGCAGCTGCGGGGAGTGCAGCAGCGCCGCGGTGACCTCGCCGCGCATCCGCTGGCCCAGCGAGAGCTGCCGCACCGGGGTGGCCAGGAACGGTGCCATCTCCAGCAGCTCGACGCACTCCTCCAGCCGCCGGGCATGATCGTCCAAAGGCACCCGGTGGATGGCGCGCAGCAGCGCGAAGCTCTCGGCCAGGGGCAGGTCCCACCACAACTGGCTGCGCTGCCCGAACACCACCCCGATCCGCCGGGCCAGCTCCCGGCGCCGGCGCACCGGGTCCAGCCCGCAGACCCGCACCCGCCCGGCGGTGGGCACCAGGATCCCGGTCAGCATCTTGATCGTGGTCGACTTCCCGGCCCCGTTGGGCCCCAGCAGGCCCACCGCCTCACCAGTCCGCACGGACAGCGAAACCCCGTCCACCGCCGCCAGCCGCGCACCCCGGCGTCGGCGGAACTCCCGGCGCAGCCCATCCACCTCGATCACCGCATCCACCGTGTCCACCCCTAGGACCCCGTTCCGACGTAGTGCCGCAGCCCCGCACGCCAGACCAGCGCGGCGACCCCGGCCGCGAGCACCGCTACCAGCGGCGCGCTATACCGCAACACCGGGGGCAGCCCGAGCGGGTCCGGTTTACCGAGAATCGCCAGCGCCGGGTAGTAGGCGACGAACGCGCCGGGCACCACGAACGCCATCAGCCGCAGCAGCCACCCGGAGAACACCGACACCGGGTAGGAGGTGAACATCCCGGAGCCGTAGGTCACCGCGTTGGGCAGCTCCTGGCCCTCCACCAGCCAGAACGTCGTCGCGGTGGCCGCAACCCAGACCGCGCCCAGCAGCGCCACCCCGGTCAGCGGGGTGATCAGCAGGATCGCCACCCGCAGCGGCGTCCAGGTGATATCGGAGACAGCGAGCACGTAGCCGAGCACGGCGAGGGAGGTGGCGACCTTGCCGAGCCGGCGCAGCGCGAAATCAGACACGCAGATCTGGGCCATGGCGGGCAGCGGGCGCAGCAGCAGGGCGTCCAGCCGCCCGGTGCGGACCAGCGACGCGACAGTGTCCAGCGAGCCGACCAGCAAGTCGGCCAGCCCGAAGGAGATCCCGGCCAGGCTGTACACCAGCAGCACCTCGCGCAGGGTGAACCCGCCCATGGTGCTGATCCGGGAGAACAGCACCACCACGACGATCATGTCCTCGAGCTGCACCAGCGCCTGGGCGAGGCATTGCAGCGCGAACGAGGCCGGGTAGGCCAGCTGGCTGCGCACCGACGCGGCGAGCAGGCCGCGGTAGATCGCGAGGCGCTCACCCACCCTGGATCACCAGCTTCCGTACCCCCCTGGCCAGCACCCATCGCCCGGCCGCGAGCAGTGCCACCGCCCAGGCCAGCTGGTGCGCCAGCAGCAGTCCCGCCGCGCCGCGGCCGATGGCGACGTCGATCGGGGCCTGCAGCACAGCCGGGAACGGTGTCGCCCAGATCAGCGCCTGGGCCCATCTGGGGAAGAACGCGATCGGGATCGCCAGCCCGGACAGCAAGCTGCCCACCACGGCGTACACCGATAGCAGCCCGCGCCAGTCCAGCAGCCAGAACGCCACCAGGTTCAGCAGGAACCGCATCGCGAAGCTGGCCAGCACGGCCAGCAGGACGCTCAGCCCGAACACCGCCCAGCGCCCCGCCGAGCCGGGCAGGGTCAGGTCGAAGAAGACCGACCCGACCAGAATCGGGACACTGAACCGGCTCAGCAGCGCGAAACCCGCCCGGCCCAGGTCCTCGGCCAGCAGCGCCGCCTGGAAATCGACCGGGCGGAGCAGGTCGATGCCGATGTCACCGCTGCGCACCCGCTCCCCGAACTGAGTGTTTCCCCAGACCAGTACCACCGCGATCAGCCCCTGGCCGATCCAGACGAAGGTCACTGTGCGGGAGGGGTCATAACCGGCCACCGACGCGCTGGCGGCGAACACCGTGAGCAGCACCGCGCAGCGCATGAAGCCGAAGACCATGTTGGTGGCCAGCCCCGCGATGACCGCCTGCCGGTAGGTGGCGTAGCGCTGGAAACCGGCCCGGATCAGCCGGAAGTAGCAGGCCACCACACCGGATCACGTTAGCCGGGTGGCGCGCCGCGCAGGGGAGAGGTTTTTCACTGTGACGTTACGCACGGATTTAGTCTGTATGTCCGGCTGCGGGGAAGCGCGCCGCAGAGCATAGGCTGAGATTGTCAGGAGGGTTAGCCGAGAGGAGTGCCCGGCCGGTGGGCAAGATCAAAGTGGTGGGGACGGTCGTCGAGCTCGATGGCGACGAGATGACGCGGATCATGTGGAAGTTCATCAAGAACACGCTGATCCTGCCGTACCTCGACATCGACCTCGACTACTACGATCTCGCCATCCAGTGCCGGGACGTCACCGATGACCAGGTCACCGTCGATGCCGCACATGCGATCGCCCGGCACGGGGTGGGTGTCAAATGCGCCACTATCACACCTGATGAGGCCCGGGTCAGGGAATTCGGTCTCAAGAAGATGTGGCGCTCACCGAATGGCACGATCCGCAATATTCTCGGTGGCGTGATCTTCCGGGAGCCGATCGTTTGTTCCAACGTGCCCCGGCTCGTACCGCACTGGACCGAGCCAATCGTCATCGGTCGGCACGCGTATGGCGACCAGTACAAGGCCAGTGATTTCACGATCCCGGGACCGGGCACGGTGACGATCACCTACACGCCCGATGGCCATGGCGAGCCGGTGGAGATGCAGGTGGCACGCTTCGGCGAGGGCGGGGGTGTCGCTCTCGGGATGTACAACTACCGCAAGTCCATCGAGGACTTCGCCCGGGCATCGCTGCGCTACGGCCTGGCTCGCAAGTTCCCAGTCTATCTTTCGACCAAGAACACAATACTCAAAGCCTACGACGGCATGTTCAAAGATGTGTTCGCGGAGATCTACGAATCGGAGTTCAAAGCCGACTTCGAGGCCGCGGGCATCACGTACGAACATCGGCTGATCGACGACATGGTGGCGGCCGCGCTGAAGTGGCCCGGCGGGTATGTGTGGGCGTGCAAGAACTACGACGGCGACGTGCAATCCGACACCATCGCCCAGGGCTTCGGCTCGCTGGGCCTGATGACCAGCGTGCTGATGACCCCGGACGGCAGGACCATCGAGGCGGAGGCCGCGCACGGCACCGTCACCCGCCACTACCGGCAGCATCAGCAGGGCAAGCCCACCTCGACCAACCCGATCGCGTCGATCTTCGCGTGGACCGGCGGGCTGCGTCATCGCGGTGTGCTGGACGCTACCCCGGAACTCACCCGGTTCGCGGAGACCCTGGAACAGGTCTGCGTCAGCACTGTGGAGAGCGGCAAGATGACCAAGGACCTGGCGCTGCTGATCGGGCCGGACACCCCGTTCTTGACCACCGAGGCCTTCCTCGGCGAGCTCGCCCGGGGATTGCGGCACGCGACCGGGCTGTGACAATGAGCAGATGGCGTTTACCAAGCAGCGCTGGGTCATCGGCGGGCTGGTGGTCGTGGGTATCCTGCTGCTGTTCTCCGAGCATGGCAGGCAGTTCACCGGCAGCCTCACCAGCCCCGGCCCGACCACCATCCCTAGCGAGCCCGCCGCCCCCCAGTCGTGCACCGTGACAGTCAAGATGGTGACGCCCCTGCTCATCGGTCCGCACGACACCTCCGGTGTGGCAGGGACTCTCAACAGCGGCGTGGAAGTGCAAGCCGAGACAACCCCCCTCAACAACGGCTACCGGAAGCTCGGGCCGGGCCTGTGGGCCGCTCAGGGCGCGCTGAGCGACTGTCACTGAGCGGGTGCCGGCCGCCGGGATAGGGCCGGGTGCCGGATGCCCGGTGCGGGACGGTAAAACCTATGACCATGACATCAACTGCGCGCAAGGTCTCGCTCACGGGCATCAAGCCAACCGGTGAACCACACCTGGGCAACTTGATCGGCGCGATCCGCCCTGCGCTGCGCCTGGCGGACCGGTATGAGGCGCTGTACTTCATCGCCGACTATCACGCGCTGACGACGATGCGTGACCCGCAGCAGTTCCGGCACTTCACCCGGTCCGTGGCCGCGACCTGGGTCGCCGCCGGGCTCGACCCCCACCGCATCACCATGTACCGCCAGTCCGATGTGCCGGAGACGTTCGAGCTGGCCTGGGTGCTCTCGTGTGTCACCGCGAAAGGCCTGATGAACCGGGCGCACGCGTACAAGGCGATGCGGGACCAGAACGCCGCGGCCGGTAAGCCCGACCTGGACGCGGGCATCAACATGGGCGTCTATAACTATCCCGTGCTGATGGCGGCCGACATCCTGCTGATGGGCTCCGACGTGGTGCCCGTCGGCAAGGATCAGTCCCAGCACGTGGAATACGCCGCTGACATCGCCGCGTCCTTCAACACCCTCTTCGGTTCCCGCTACCGCCTCAAGATCCCGGAGCTGGTGCTGCCCGAGGCGGACGCCGGCAAGACCCTGCCCGGCCTGGATGGGCGGAAGATGAGCAAGAGCTACGGCAACACCATCCCGTTGTTCGTTCCCTCATCGCAGCTCAAGAAACTGGTGCGGCGGATCGCGACGGACAGCACACCCGTGGAGGACCCGAAGGACCCGGACAGCTCACCGCCGTTCCAGATCCTCGAGCAATTCGCCACCGCCGATGTCATCACCGATGTCCGCAAGCGGCTCGAAGCCGGCGGAATGGGATGGGGTGAGCTGAAGAACGAGCTGTTCGAGGTGCTCGACGCCGGGCTCGGGCCACTGCGTGCCCGCTACGACGAGCTGATGGCGCCGGGAAGCGAACTCGACGGCATGCTCGCAGACGGGGCGGCCAAGGCCCGGGACCGAGCGCGGGATGTCTTGTCCAACGTCCGCGACGCCGTGGGTATCGGATGACGAATTCGCGCCGTTAACGGCTGAACTCGTTACTCTCTGAGGGCATGCGGGGGATTCTCGAGCGTTACCGGCTGCGGTACCCGGCGCTGGACCGGCTGATGCGCGCCGGGCAGGCCTACAGCGTTCACCACGGTGACCACTACGCCGCGGCGATCACCTTCTTCAGCGTGCTCTCGCTCACGCCGCTGCTGATGATCGCCTTCGCGACCGTGGGATTCGTGCTGGCCGGTAACCCGGAGCTGCTGAGCCAGCTGCAGACCCAGATCTCCACGGCCGCGCCCCCCGGGCTAGGGCCCATATTGAACAACGTCATCCAGGGGGCGATCGACTCCCGCCGGGGTGTCGGGATCATCGGCCTGCTCGGCGCGCTTTACACCGGGCTGGGGTGGATGAGCAACCTCCGCGAGGCACTCACCGCCCAGTGGGACCAGCCTCCGGAGTCGGCGGGCTTCCTGCGCACCAAGCTGGTCGACCTGCTGGCGCTGCTCGGCCTGGGCG
>DASTBN010000339.1:0-4157 GCA_035712045.1 Pseudonocardiaceae bacterium | reverse complement strand
GCATCGGCGGCTGGCAGGCCCCCCGGCCTGGGGTCAAGGTTGGCCGGGAACGCGGCACGACGATCATGACCGTGACCGACTGCGTGGAGATGGGCATCGAGGCCGCCGCGCAGCGGGCCCTGGACGTGGCCTGGGACGGCACCGATGCGGTGTGGCTGTCGTTCGACGTCGACTGCCTCGACGCCGCCTTCGTGCCCGGTACGGGATGGCCCGAGCCCGGCGGTTTCCTGCCCCGTGAGGTGCTGAGGTTCATCCAGCTCATCGCCGACGCACGCCCGCTGGCCGGCATCGAGGTCGTGGAGTGCTCCCCGCCCTACGACAACGCCGAGGTCACCGCGCTCATCGCCACCCGGGTCATCTGCGACACGCTCGGCTGCCTGGTGCGTGCCGGTCACCTCCCGCGAAAGGAGACACCATGAGTACCCAGGTCCTGACCAGCCCGACCAGCGGCCCGGACGCCGAGGACCTGCGCGCCATCGGCTACCGGCAGGAGCTGCATCGCCGGCTGGGCTGGTTCTCCTCCTTCGCTGCGGGGTTTTCCTTCGTCTCGATCCTCACCACCGTGTTCCAGCTCTTCTCGCTGGGGTACTCCTTCGGCGGCCCGGCGTTCTTCTGGACCTGGCCGCTGGTGTTCGCCGGTCAGCTGTGCGTGGCGCTGGTGTTCGCCGAACTCGCCGCGAGCTGGCCGCTGGCCGGGTGCATCTATCAGTGGTCGCGTCGGCTGGCCGGTGAGATCGTCGGCTGGTTCGCCGGGTGGGCGATGATGATCGGCTACATCGTCAGCGTCGCGGCGATCGGCATCGCGCTGCAGGCGGTGCTGCCCGCGGTGTGGTCAGGTTTCCAGATCATCGGCACCGATCCTTCCGTCATCTCGGCCTCCGGCGCCGCCAACGGCATCCTGCTGGGATCGGTGCTCATCGCCATCGCCACCGTGATCAGCGCGGTGGGGGTGCGGTTCATGGCGGTGATCAACGGGATCGGGGTGAGCTGCGAGCTCATCGGTGTGGTGCTGCTGCTGGCACTGCTGTTCACCCACCCCGAACGCGGTCCGGGCGTGGTCACCCACACGCTCGGTGTCTCCGGCAACAGCCCCTACATTTACGCGTTCCTGGCATCCACCCTGATGGCGGCCTACGTCATGTACGGGTTCGACAGCGCGGCGGAGCTCTCCGAGGAGACCACCGAGCCCCGGCGGGTGGTGCCCTCGGCGATCCTGCGGGCCCTGCTGGTCTCCTTCGTCGGTGGCGGGTTGATGATCGTGGCCGCGCTGATGGCCGCGCCCTCGCTGACCGACGGCCAGCTCTCCGCGGGCGGGATCGCTTACGTCATTACCAGCCGGCTGGATTCCACCCTCGGCCGGGTCCTGCTCACCGTGGTGGCGATCTCGATCGTGTCCGCCTGCCTGGCGATCCAGAACTCGGCCTCACGGGTGATGTTCAGCATGGCCCGGGATGGCCGGCTGCCCGGCGCGCGGCTGCTGGCCCGGGTTAGCCCGCAGACCGGCACACCGATCATCACCGGCGTCGCCGTGGGCGTCCTGGCGATCGCGGTACTCTTGATCAACCTGGGCAACCCGGCGGCGTTCGCTGCGGTCACCGCCACGTCGGTGGTGATCGTGTACCTGGCGTACCTGATGGTCACCGTCCCGGCCCTGCGCGCCCGGCTGCGCGGGGCCCTGCCCCCGAAGCGGCCAGGTGGCTTCTCACTCGGGCGCTGGGGACTCCCGGTGAACCTGTTCGCTGTGGTGTACGGCGTGGCGATGATGGTCAACATCGCCTGGCCACGGCAGGCGGTGTACGACCCGGCGGGCACGAGCTGGGCGCTGCGGTACTCGGCGTTGCTGTTCGTGGCTGCCCTGGTCATCGTGGGTTTGATCGTGCACCGGGCGCTCCGCGGCACGTCCGCGTCCGCGAGCTTGCCGGAGCCCGCCCCGGCGGAGGCGTAACCCCTTCCCGCGCGTGTCGCGCTCTCCTGCCCGGTGTGTCGCGTTCCGATGCCCGGTGTGGTCCGCGGTCGCCCCGGGCCGGAGACTCACAGCGCGTGGCACGATGGCGGCATGCTGCGATGGATCACCGCCGGGGAGTCACATGGCCCGGCCCTGGTGGCCGTGCTGGAGGGCATGGTCGCCGGGGTCGAGGTGACCTCCAAAGACATCCAGGCCGAGTTGGCCCGCCGCCGCCTCGGCTACGGGCGCGGGGCGCGGATGAAGTTCGAGGCCGACGAAGTGGACGTGCTCGGCGGCATCCGGCACGGCCGGACGCTGGGCGGCCCGGTGGCAATCCGGATCGGCAACACCGAGTGGCCCAAGTGGGAGACCGTGATGGCCGCCGACCCAGTGGATCCCGAGGTGCTCGCCGCGCAAGCCCGCAACGCGCCACTGACCCGGCCCCGGCCCGGGCACGCCGACCTCGCGGGAATGACCAAGTTCGGCTTCGACGACGCCCGGCCGGTGCTGGAGCGGGCCAGTGCCCGCGAAACCGCCGCCCGGGTGGCTCTGGGCACGGTGGCCAAGGCGTTCCTGCGTCAGGCGCTGGAAGCGGAGGTGCTCTCTCACATCGTGTCTCTCGGCCAGGCGGTGGCCCCCGAGGAGGCATTGCCCCGGCCCGGCGATCTGGAGCGGATCGACGCCAGCCCCGTCCGCGCGTTCTCCGAAGACGCCTCAGCGGCGATGATCGCTGAGGTGGACGCGGCGAAGCGGGACGGCGACACCCTGGGCGGAGTCGTCGAGGTGCTGGCTTACGGGCTGCCGGTGGGGCTGGGCTCGTATGTGCACGCTGACCGGCGCCTGGACGCCCGGCTGGCCGGCGCGCTGATGGGCATCCAGGCCATGAAAGGCGTGGAGGTAGGCGACGGTTTCGCCACCGCCCGCCGCCGGGGCAGCGCCGCGCATGATGAGATGGCGCCCGGCCCCGACGGTGTGATGCGCTCCACCAACCGGGCCGGTGGCCTGGAGGGCGGCATGACCAACGGGGAAGTGCTGCGGATCCGGGTAGCCATGAAACCAATCTCCACTGTGCCGAGAGCCCTGGCCACCGTGGATATCGCCACCGGTGAGGCGGCTGTCGCGATCCACCAGCGCTCCGACGTGTGCGCGGTCCCCGCCGCCGGCGTGGTGGCCGAGGCGATGGTCGCCCTCGTGCTCGCCGACGCCGCCCTGGAGAAGTTCGGCGGCGATGCCCTCCCGGAAACCACACGCAACGCCCGCGCTTATCTGGATAGCTACCGGCACACTGACCTGGGACAGCGCCGGTGAGCGGCCCGGTCCTGATCCTCATCGGTCCTCCGGGATCCGGCAAAAGCACGATCGGCCGGTTCGTCGCGGACGAGCTGGGTGTCTCGTTCCGCGATTTTGATGATGATTTGCGGAAAAAGAGTGGCCTGCCTGCGGGAGAGTTGGTAGTCAAGCTGGGAAGAGAGAGATTCAGTGAGTTGGAACGCGACCTTATCGGTCCGATCCTCGCGGATCACACCGGTGTGCTCGCCCTCGGTGGCGGAACTCCTATGAACGCCGCGATCCGGGAGCAGCTGACGCCCTTCCATATCGTATACCTCGACGTGGAACTGGACGAGTTGCTGCGCCGGGAAGGCCTTATTTCATTGCATCCCTGGCTGCTGCCTAATCCCCGAGCGCATCTGCGGCGGTTGCTAACGGAGCGACGGCCGATCTACGAAGCGGTATCGACCGTCGTCATCCCGACGACGGGTCGCGCGGTGGAAGACATCGCGACAGAGGTTCTATCGACCCTGAAGAGGTAGTCTTTTACGCAGCGCAGCACGGCATCCGAGATCGTGCGGTTGGCCGTCGAGCAGCCGGTGCCCGCGTGGTTCGCAGGTGTGGTGCTCACCTGGGGGCCCGGATGAGGGAGGAGCGGCGATGAGTGAGACCAGTGAGCTGGTGAGGCAGCTCGGCGACACCGAGCCGCTGCGGATCCGGGTGGCGACGGCGCAGCCCTATGACGTCATCGTCGGGCGGTACCTGCGGGCGGAGCTGCTGGACGTGCTGGGCAGCGGCGCCGTGGCGATCGTGCACCAGCCCCCCATGGTCGAGGCCGCCGACGGGTTGCGCACGGTGCTGGAGTACCTGGGCTCGCAGGTGTACCGCATCGAGGTGCCCGACGCCGAGGACGGCAAGACGCTCGCGGTGGCGAGCTTCTGCT
>DASTBN010000338.1:0-8739 GCA_035712045.1 Pseudonocardiaceae bacterium | reverse complement strand
GAGGTGCTCAGCTGGCTCACCGGTGATCACCCGGCGAGCACACCGGCCTGGCTGGCCGTGCTGCATCACACCGCTACCGGGACCACCACGATGGCCCAGCCATCCGCCGAAGTCATTGACAAGGCGATCCAGCAGAACTCCAGCACCGCGCTGCAGGCACTGGACATCGCGAGTCGGCGCGCGGCGTGGGACCGGCTGAGTGAGCCCCTGTGGCAGCAGCTGATCGCCACCGCTTTGCGCCCGCCGGCCGACCCGAGCCGCCAGATCCTGATGCGTGACCTGACTACTCTCGCCCCGATCGAGGCGGACCCGCGGGCGCGGGCTTATCTCGATGTGGTGCTGGAGAGCTGCGGCCTGCCCGCCGCTAACCCCCCGCTCAGCATGGTCCAGCTAGACGGCTACGTCGAGGAACTCGCTCGCGCGATCGCCTGCGTCTCACTCAGCCAGCGCACTGCGGTGACGGGTGGCCTGATCCGCCATGTACTGGAGGTCCTGACCGGCGAGGCGTCCCGCACGGGTTGGGATCCGGCCGCGAAGTTCTTGCTCACGGCCCTGGACCGGCTCCCGGTGGCCGGGCCCGGGGACCTCGCCGAGATGGCTGGCGAGATCCTTGAGCGCCCCGGCTGTGGCGGGCTGCTGCGGCCGCTGGCCAGCCACGGCGGTGAGCGGTGGGAACGCCTGGTCGCCGCCTCCGATCGGCTGCGCCTGGCCGTGCCGCGGCTGCTGTTCGAGGAGGCCGCGCTCGGCGACGCCAGTGCTGAGGAACTGGCCCGGTGCTGGGCGCCGGTCATCCTCGCGGAACAGTCCCGCGACGTGCCAGCGCGCAAGCCCAGCCTGGAGGCACTGGCCGGTTGGTCGTCGCGGACGCGCGATGACGAGTTGTTCGAGCTGATCCAGCGGACCCTCGCTCAGCTGGTGAAGCTGGGCATGCCGAGAAGGCCGGCGCTACTGTGGCGGGAGGACATGATCGTTCAGGTGGCCCGGGACCAGGCGCTGGGCGCGCCGGCCGCCGAAGCGCTGATCTCCTCGCTGCGGCAGGCGATGGATCGCGTCATCGAAGCGAACGCACGGCGCCTGAGTGAGATCGAGCGGGACGAAGCCGAGCAACGGCGGCAGCGGGAAATCATCGACGACGAGCTCGCCCGGCTGGCGGCGGAGAAGGCAGAGATCACCGATGAGCAGCGGCGCCAGGAGGAGTTCCTCAATGGCCTGTCCGCGAAGCCGAAACGGGGATGGGTTCCCGCGGTCGTGTCGGCTATCCGACGGCCCCCGGGCGCCGGGTAAGGGGAAGAGGGGGTTGTCCCACAGGTGAATCCGTGGTGGCTGCTGGTCGTGCTGTTCCTCCTGATCGGTGCCGCGGTGCTGGTCGTGATGCGCGGGTCGGCTCCGATGGCCGGCGAGCTTCAGCTATACCGCAAGGAGGAGCACGACGGCCACGATCTGGACGTCCGCGTGATCAGCATCAAGCTCTACGGCCGTTTCCGGCTGGAGTCCCTCGATCACGTCGACCCCAGAATCCCCGACACGGCCGTCAGGATTGTCGTGATGGCCCGCCGGGGCCTGCTCAGCGGCGTCGTGAGGTTGTGTGTGGGCATCCGGTTCACCGCGCTCAAACGCGGGGCCATGCGCGAGATGCCCGTGGGAGGGCAGCTGCTCATCCTCGGCCTGGACGCCCGGCATGTAGGCACCGGGCAGCCCCACACCCCCACCGCCAAGCTCACCGATCCGATCTAGTGGCCGCTGTGGGGAAACCGCGCCGCGCACGAGTCGAGGATGTGCACGAACTGGCCTTGGGCATGCCCCATGTCACGGTCACGCATGGATCGGGCGGTAACCCCATTTATCAGGTCGGGGGTAAGTCGTTCGTGTTCTTCCGCAACCCCCGCCCTGATGCCGTCGACCCCTGCACCGGGGAGCGCTACCCGGATGTGATCGTGTTCTGGGTCCCCGCGGAATCCGACAAGGAAGCGCTGGTGCGGGATCCAGGATCGCCGTTCTTCACCACGGCGCATTTCGACGGCCACCTGTCGGTGCTGCTGCGGGCCAGCCGGATCGGTGAGCTCGCCCGGCAGGAACTGGCGGAAGTAATCCAGGACGCCTGGCTCTCCCGGGCATCACCCACCAGGGCGGCGGCCTGGCTTGACACGCGGCGCGGCGATGGCCCCGGGTGACGCGGTGCGCGCTGTGGTGTTCGACCTCGACGGCGTGCTCATCGACTCGGAGCAGTTGTGGGACACCGTCCGGCGTGGCCTCGCCGCCGAGGCCGGCCGATCCTGGCCCCCGGGGGCGACCCGGGTGATGCAGGGTATGAGCACCGCGGAGTGGTCGGCCTACCTGATCGAGGAGGTGGGCATCCCCGGTAGACCGGATGAGGTGGCGGCTACTGTCATCGATCGGCTGGCCGCTCGGTACGCCGCGCACCTGCCGCTGCTTCCGGGTGCGGTGGAGGTGGTCGAGCGGCTGGGGCGGCGCTGGCCCCTCGGGCTGGCGTCATCGTCACCGCGGCGCTTGATCGACACCGTGCTGGCGGCGGCGGGACTCGCGCGGCGGTTCCAGGTCAGCGTCTCCACGGAAGAGATAGGCGTCGGCAAACCCTCGCCTGAGGTGTACCTGACGGTGGCAGGGCGGCTCGGCGTGGGCCCTGGACAGGCGATCGCGATCGAAGACTCCACCAACGGACTGCGATCGGCCGCCAGCGCTGGACTTGGCGTACTAGCCGTGCCCAACGCGGCCTACCCACCAGCCGACGACGCGTTGGCCCTCGCCGACGTGGTGGTGAACTCGCTTGAGGAGATCACGGTGGAGCTAGTGGCGTCGATCATGGGACGCTGATCGACTTCTTGCCTCCTACCCGCCGCGCCGCATCAACTGGTACGCCTCCCGCAGATCCGTCGCTTCGGGCAACCCCCGGGCTTCGATGGCTCGGATCACCTCACGTGCCCGCCAATGGCTTGAGGCCGCCAGGCGGCCGGAGAGCATAGACTCCCGGGTGAGGGCCCAGGCTTCGTCGAGCCGGTCGGTCAGCAGCAAGGTGAGCGCTAGATCGATGCTGGCGGTGGCGAGTCGGCGCGGCCAGCGGCCAGCCTCGGCTTCCTGAGTGAGCGTAGCGACGACATGGCGGGCGTGGTGCTCGGAGGCTACATCGCCGAGCCACGCGAGCGTGGGCGCGATATAGGCTTCTGCTTTATCGGGGTCATAGCGGTAGTGGTGTTCCGGTGTGTCGGGTTTCGCCATGCGAGAGACAAACCGCTCTACCCGATTGAGCGCGTCGTATGTCTGCCGGGCGTGGCCAAGTCGTGCCTGCGCGCGTCCTTCCTCGGCCGTGGCCTGGATGGCCGCCGAACTGCCGCGTGGCGCGAGCCGCTGCGCTGCCTGGGATAGCTCAACGGCATGAGGGTAGTCGCCATCAATCAGCGCCTGCCATGCCTGGGTTTCGTAGCACCAGGCATGAATCTCGTGCTCGCCCGGCTGCTTCGCCAAGCTCGCGGCGGTCGCCAGCCAACTGTTGGCCGCCGCTCGCCGTTCAAGATCGGTATATAGCGTGGCCGCGATCAGCGAGAGCCAGCCTCCCACGACAAGCAACTGGCGGTGTTCATCGAGCGTCTTGCGCGCATCGAGTAGCCACATGACATAGGACACATGCCGCCGAACCGGGCCGATGAGCTCTCGCGGTGGGGTTACGGAATACTTGACGGCCAGTTCATCGACCATTCCTTCGAGCCGATTCAGCGTCTCGGCGCTCACGTCTGAGGCGGCGACCCGCCGGGCGAGTTCCCAGGCTTCGTGCTCGTCGGCGGCGCTGAACTGCTCACCCTGCCAGGCAGCCAGTCGCGGATCCCTCGGAGTGACCACAGCCGCGTCCGCGTCCGGGGTGGGTTCTCCGGCATGGGGATCGCGCGCTGGCCCAGGTGCCGGCGCCGCACAATCCTTCGGTGAATTCTTCCATGGTAATCCTGCGTTCCCGGATACGCTGCGCCAGCACGGTTCGTGCCGGGTATGCTCTGGGCATCGCACACCCTCTCATGTACGCACGCCGACGATGACTGGTCCCTTAAATGTAGTTCTCGTTAGTGCGGGAGTGTTCTCATCGGAATCGTGGGCACTGTCCTCTCGCTAGGTTGGCCGGCATACCGGTTATGCGAAGATCGTAGCTGACCCAAGACCGTCTACGACCGGCTACAAGACCACGCCACGACCAGGCGCGCGCCGCGCTAGTCAGTCGCGGACGCTGGTGTCGGAGCGCATGTGCTGACGGCCAGGGGGCTCGGTTTCCATCGCTGGTGGAGGGCTGCCTGAGGTCGTGCCCGGCGATGTGGTAGGTGCTTTCGCCGCCAGGTGGGCCGGGCATGATGCCCGGCCCACCTCAGCGGCGAGGACTCAGGTTAAGCACGATCGTGGGACGAAGGCCCACCTGATGTGGTGCGGCAAACTCGATGCGTCCATTAGGACCATCGCCGCCCCGCGCGAGTGCGTCACGTACCGGACGTGCACGGTCCCAGAGCTCACGTGGCCCAGTGGGTTGGCCCAGGCGACGGGTCCGCCGTGATAGATCGCGTCCGCGCCGACGTTGCCGTACGCGTCGCAGCCACCGGCTTTGATCGTGGCTGGGTGTTCATATTCCTTCTTCCATACTCCCGCTTCCGGTTCGCTGGTGCTGTGGCCGTCGTTGCACAACGGGTCCCCGCTGGCGCAGAAGATGTCCTTGGTCTGGTAGCTGGCCGGTGTCTGGCAGGGTGGGTTGTGGTGATCGCCAACGCGGATCAGGTTCGCGGCGTCCGGGTCGAGGTATGACCAGGCACATCCGGTGAAGTGTCCGTAGGCGTAGCCCTCCGCGAACGGCGTGGTCACGCTCGCTGCGGACTTGTGGATGGTGTGGTAGACGTCCATGTGGTCGCTGCCCTGTTCACCGGCGAGCCCGGCGTGGAAGAGGTAGCCGATGATCGGCCCGTGTGGGTCACCGCCCGTGTCGAAGGTCAGCCCGACCCAGCCCGGGCCGTAACCGGTGCCGGATCGGTTCGGGTCGCTGGGCGCGGCGACCTCCTCAAACCCCGTGGTGTAGGCCTGTGCGGCCGGTGCGCCGAGCAGACCGGCGATCGCTAGTGTGGCCAGCGCGACGAGCATTCGCTTGCCCCTGACGCTCATGAGTTGCTCCTTGCCGTTGGTAGTCGATTCGGCACCGAGAGTGGTCGGTGACCCTGGCGCCAGGAGCATCGCTGCGGCGGCCGCACCGCATTACCTGTGGAGCAGAAGACGGCACGAGGGGATTTCCCATCCTCTCTAGCTGCGCGAACGACGTCCCACTGGGAAACGGTGGGACGGGAAGGGACACATCGGTGACCACCTCGAAGGCCCAGAGGCTGGAGGAACCCGCCCAGGGTGGTGCGGCCGCGTTCGGTGCGGCGCTCAAAGCCCGGCGGAACCAGACCGGGCGGTCGCTGGAAGTGGTGGCCCAGCGGGTCGGGCTGTCCACCTCCACGCTCTCGCGCTACGAACGCGGTGAGTGCCTCCCTTCGGACAAGCATCTGGACACTCTCTGCGATGCCCTGGGTATCTCCAGCCTGGAGCGGCAGCATCTGATGGGTGAGCTCCAGCAGGTACGGGTGAGCTCATCGACGACCCGGCCCACCACATCACCCGTGCGGAAGCGTCGTGCGGGTGTGCTTCAGGTGATTGGCCGTCGTTGGCGCACCGCGCTACACGTGATCGTGATCGCCTTCGCCCTGATCGGCGTGGCAGCCACGATCGAATACCTCATCCCCGGCGGGCCGGGAGATTCCGGCCCGGGCCAAGCTGGCCTCAACACCGCCCCCGACGCCGCGGGCTGTGACCGCTACACCGTCGGTGCCGAGACCCTGGCCCTTCGCGACTTCTTCAGTGGCCCGATCAGCCAGCTTCAGCGGGCGGCGATGGTCACCGTCATCCAGCGCACTCATCCCCGTGGACTGCCGTACTGGGAAGTGACCACCACGACCAACCAGGAAGGCTGGGTCGATCCGCGCTACCTCCGCCCTGCCTGCGGATAAACCGGCATGGCCCTCGCCACGACCGCTTGGATTCCGGCCATGCCGCCCTCTCAGGGTGATGTTCCCCCTTAAACGGCACTTCTGGTGGACCACTCCCCCCATCCTGAACGGATGATCGTGCAATTACCGCAGACTCATGCATGGGATCGAAGGCGCGCTCTCATCGGCAGAAGAGTATGTTGTGGCGACCGCGTGCACCCAGAGGTCGGAACTGCGGTCACGAGGTAGAGGCCCGGCATTCCACGCGACACAGCCGAGAGCCCAAAGTATCGGGCCGTGACCCACTGTCGCCAATGATCGACCCAGTGGGGCGGACTTGATATTTGTGTGGAGCGCGCCAGTGTCATCCCGTTCGCTCGGGCTCTGATCAGATTCTCGACCAGCGCTGTCCCTGCTTGGGTTTATGGCCGTCCCTTCATCATCGCCTAGAAAAAATCTCTTCACTGCAAGGCGATAGCGTCCCCCCCCCGTGAAACCAGTGGTTATCGGAGGCGCGGGGCTGATCGGCTCCGGTTAGCGGGGGGTTAACACCGCGATCACTCGCTCTCTGTCCGCTATCCACCGACTGGGCCAGGCGCCGATACGAGATCGGTAGCCAGCCCCGCCGTATCGCCACAAATCTTCACGCGAAGTATGCCCATGAAGAAACGGAGACTTCCCCTGATGAGACCGCCAACCAAAACGGTCAAAGTTATCGTCACGATCCTCGCCGCATTAGGAGTCACGATCCTTACCGCATGGGGACCAGTCACGGCCGGCGTCGTCGCCTCCGCCGAGACCGCCCCCGTATCCACCCCCTGCGTCACTCCTTTCCCTGGGGTGCCTTGCCCGGACCCGTCCCCATCACCAACCCCGTCTCCCTCTCCCGCTCCCTGTATCACCCCTCTCTCTGGGGTGCCTTGCCCCACCCCGACCCCTTCACCGTCTCCTTCACCAACCCCTTCACCAACCCCTTCACCAACCCCCTGCCTCAACCGCCCTGGCGCCGCGATCTGCCCACCCCCACCGGTAAATGCGCCGATCATCAATGTAGCGAGAATGCGCTGCCTAAACATCGTCGTCAACGGTTCCGGCCAGAGCCCCGCGACCTCACTCTGTGACGAAACTCAGACCCCGGAGCAATGGACCTACACCCCCCTCAACAACGCTCCTATCGTCACCACCCAAATCAGGAACATCGCGACGGGGCTATGCCTGACCAGCAACACGGCCGGAGTCGTCTCCCAAGTTCCCTGCGGCCCATTGGGGCCAAACTGGAACCTCATCGGCGGTCCCCCCAACGATACGATTCAAGACGCGAGAACCGGTCTGTGCCTAGTGAATCCGGCCGCCGGAGTCGTCAAAACCCTTCCCTGTGGCACAGCGCCCACCCAACGGTGGTTCCACCTATAATTCGATCCAGCCTTTGGATCCAAGACCCAATGCCACGTAGTTTAGCTGGGGCGGAGTCGGAACTGGGCGGCGAGATCGTCAGTCAGTTGGTCCGCGGATCGGTCACCATCGACGACGAGCAGCGGCAGATCGAGTTCGCGAGCCTGGCGCATGATCTCGCCGTCCCATAACGCGTCGCGGGCCAAGCGTGCCCGCAGCGCGGCCGAGGGTCCACATCGCCCCCAGGTGGCGCGGGCTCGAACCGGGTCGGCATAGCGGGCGGATAGCGCCGCGTGGCGGAACTCCGGTGTGGGAATCAGGAACACGGCCTGGCCTGGCCAGGACAGCAGCGGCGCGACCTCGCGCGGAAGGGTGCGGAAGTCATCAACAACCAGCGGCACGCCCGGGGTCAGTCGCGAGCGCGTCGTCGGCGACGGGGCCGAAGGTCTCACCGTGCGGGCCCGGCATAGCGTCAAAGATCTCTCGCGGGCTCCGGTCCAGCTACCGCTGCCGCACGGATATGTCGGCCAGCGCGAGCAGTCGCGGTTGTGCTGCGGGCGTGCACCGCGATAGGTACGACCCGTTCTGCCGCATCCCCGTTGTAGACCGCAACGCCGTATCGGCGTCTCAGCGCCCGCGCCAGCGTCGTGTTATCGATCCGGTTCCGCCCTTTGACCTCTGGATTACGGATGTCGCTGCGGGGTTCCGCTTACGAACCGCTTGACATGGGGTTAGCGCTGGTTGTCCTGCACGGTCGGCGGCATGTGCGGATGTACCGGTGGTCTGCTGGGTGGTGGGTCCAGCACCTGCCATTGGTCCTGCAGCGACCTGAGGTCCGCCGCCGTGGTGGTCGCCGGCGAGCTCGGTCACGTGGCCGACTTGCCTGGTCGGCTGGGCTGGTGGGGCTGATACCAGCGCTGAGGGCTCTCGCGGTCGCCGGGCGCCTGTGCGGTCACCGGCCATCGTGGCGATGGCCAGGCACCGGTGAGCGGGGTGAGTCAGCGCTGAGGGGTGGGCACAACCGGCTGTGCGCTCACAGTCAACCCGGGTTGGCCGTCTCGGCTGAATACTGGGCGGGTCTCATCCCTGGTGGCGTGGAGCGGCAGAGGGAACGGCCATGAATATGCTGTATGACACCAGAGCGATCCGCCCGCTCGACCGGTATGACCACTATCGGGCGGGAGCTGGCGCCGAGCTGGCCCCGGTGACAATCCATGGCCGGGCACCCGCTCACTTGCTCGCGGTGATGTCCATCGCCCAGATCGGCTACCCGCGAGCGCTGGTACCGATCGCCAGCGACAAAGTCCACCCGCTGATCGGTACCCTCATCCCCAGGAGCATGCCG